>JBBPYM010000285.1:0-15298 GCA_038199905.1 Chitinophagales bacterium
TCTTTCGTTACATGGCTGGACGGAACCTGTGCAACGCCTCAGGCAGGCGGCAACCCTCCATCACGCAGCGGTACTCACGCCTCGAATCGGCCAGGTAATACAAGTGGGTGTTGATCTTGTGCAGGAAGCCTGGTGGGAAGAATAACGCCATTTTAATCGTGTGTTTGGCCACGAAGACGCTAAGGCACCAAGTAACACGAAGGAGGAAGGAAACCGTGCCTCTCCCTGCCACCCTCCCTCCTCGGTGCAAAGCAACGACGCACTGATTTTAATGTAAAGTTTGGAAAGTCTTTTTTTATTTATACAGGTCCATCATCTGCTGTTTACTACTCCAACCAGGAAGCCGCAGTTAGTGGATATAAGTTCCACGTACTACCGCCAGGTTACTTCTTCTTCTCTACGCTAAGCAGAACCCATATTTGGATCTTCAATAAATTATATTACATTTGTTTAAATTAAAATTTAGACTGGACTAAATTTTAATTTAAACAATCGCAAAATAAATGTATAGTATGCCTAAAAATTTATTGGTTTTAAAGAAATGCCTGGTGTTATTTGCTTTAGCTGTTATACACACAAACGTACAGGCCCAGCAGCCTTTCGTTAGGGGAGAGGTGATCAACCTGCGATCAGAAGAGAAAGTGGCCGGCGCATCCATCAGTATTGTCGGTAAACGTGGTGGTTTGATATCCGCTGAAAACGGAACTTTCACCCTGCCATCCGACAACCTCTCTATAACTGACAGCCTGGTTATCAGTGCCATCGGTTTCGATACTGATACCATTCCTTTCAGTCCGACAAAAAAGTTTTACGCTATCTATCTTAAGCCCACCGGGAAAAGTCTCGATGAAGTTGTTATCTCAGGTACGCTGAAAGAATTATCCAAGTCAGCCAGTCCCATACCTGTTGAGACTTACTCAGCAAAGTTTTTCAAAAAAAATGTGACACCTTCGATATTCGAAGCGCTTACCATCGTAAATGGCGTGCAGCCCCAGTTAAACTGTAATGTTTGTAACACTGGCGATATACACATTAACGGCATGGAAGGGCCATACACCATGGTACTTATCGACGGAATGCCCATAGTTAGCAACCTCGCTACCGTGTATGGATTTTCAGGTATCCCCGCCAGCCTGATAAAAAGAGTAGAGGTGGTGAAGGGACCTGCCTCCACGTTGTATGGCAGTGAGGCTGTTGCAGGACTTATCAATATTATTACAAAGGACCCCGCGGGCTCTGCAAGACTTGCTACGGATGTCAACATCAGCTCTTACCAGGAAGTGAATGCCGACATCTCAGCTAAGTTTAGTATCGGCAAGGCAAGTTCACTGATAGGGGTAAATGCTTTTCTTTTCAAAAAAAAATTCGATATCAACGATGATAATTTTACGGACGTAACCTTGCAGAAAAGGCTCTCTTTATTCAACAAGTGGGATATAGAAAGAAAAAATCAGCAGCCAATGCGCATCGCTGCCCGTTTTATAGCAGAGGATCGCTGGGGTGGGGAAATGCAATTCAGCAAACAATGGCGCGGCACAGACAGTATATACGGTGAAAGTATTTACACCAGGCGTTTCGAGCTGATCGGCAATTATGGACTTCCGGTATACAACGAAAGTTTGTTAGTTGAATACAGTTACAATTACCACAACCAGGATTCTTACTATGGTGCGTCTCCGTACATGGCTGTTCAGCATACAGCCTTTGCACAATTGCGTTGGGATAAGACAATTGGGAAACATAATTTCTTGTCAGGTATTCCTTTCCGTTATACCTGGTACGACGATAATACCGCTGCAACAGCAAAACCCGACGGCATCGCGAACAATCCAGCACTAAGCACAACCGGGGGCATCTTTTTGCAGGATGAAATTAAAATAACTTCAACCTTTACCACGCTCGCCGGACTGCGTTTTGAAAGAAGTAGCCTGCAGGGAAATATCTTGTCTCCCAGGCTTGCGTTCAAAATTCAGCCCGCGAAAGATCATACTGTCAGGATCAGTTCGGGCAACGGTTACAGGGTAGTGAATTTATTTACAGAAGATCACCTGGCACTTAGTGGTGCACGTGAGCTTGTTATAACTGAAATACTTAAGCCTGAAAAAAGCTGGAACAGCAACATAAATTATACCGGTACTTTTACGCCTGGCTTCGGGTATTTGAATATAGATTTTAGCGCTTTTTATACCCATTTCAGCAACAAGATAGTGGCGGATTATAATACCGATCCGCAGAAGATCATATATAGTAACCTGCGGGGATACGCTATCTCAAAAGGAGTTTCATCCAATATGGAGTTCACTTTTAAAAAAGGCCTGAAGATATTGACAGGTTTTACATTGATGGATGTTTACACGATGGATGAAGACCTCGAGGGTAAAAAAACAAGACAAAAACAATTATTTGCGCCTACTTTTTCTGCTACTTACGCTGTCAGTTATACTGTGCCAGCCTGGAAAACAACTTTCGATTTTACCGGTAAAGTTTATGGACCAGAAAGGCTGCCTATAGTACCTGATGACTTTCGACCTGGATACTCACCATGGTTCACGCTGGCAAATCTACAAACCACAAAAAAGATGAGTAGCGAAGTGGAGGTATACCTGGGACTCAAAAACCTTTTCAACTTTCTGCCTGACAATCCAATCTTAAGGCCATTTGATCCATTCGATAAAAATGTAACTGACCCCATCAATAACCCGAACGGGTATACATTTGATCCTTCATACAATTATGCTCCCATCCAGCGCATCAAAGCTATGATAGGTTTCAGGTACACCCTATAAAAAAAAATTTTGCTCCATACCCCACACCTCACACCTCATACCTCATACCTTGTAATAAGTATCTTATCGATACGCCGCCCGTCCATATCCATAACTTCGAGTTCAAAATCTTTCCATTTGATCTTTTCTCCCGCAACCGGAATGTGATGAAGGCGGGCAAGAATAAGTCCGCCCAGTGTGTTGAAGCTGTCTGCAAGATTGTCATTCTCAGGGAGACTGAAATAATTAAGAAATTCAAAAAATGGAAACTGGCCATCGGCAAGCCAGGAATTATCATCCCTGGGTATGATTTGGTAGTCAAGCTGGTTGTATTCTGAAGCGTCACCAATGAGGGCGTCCAGTACATCATCCATGGTAATCATGCCTTGTATTGCCCCGTATTCATCTACAATAATAGCATTGTGCATTTTATTGTATTTGAATTGTTCCATAATGTTGTATACCGGGGTGTTTTCGTGAACAACGAGTGGCTTCTTTACAAAATCTTTCAGGTGGAAAGTTTCGTTATTAAGGTTTTGCGGAAAAAGGTCCTTTACGGAGATAACACCCATTATATCGTCCAACTGGCCATTAGCTACAGGGTAGATGGAATGTGCTTCTGCGGCAATCTTTATTTTTACCGTGTCGAGCGTATCGTTGATATCCAGCCAAATCAACCCGGAGCGGTGGGTCATTAGTTCGGCCACTTTTCTGTCGCCCAGGGAGAACACTCTTTGTACAATGCCATGTTCAATCTGCCTGATCTCACCACTTTCCGCACTGTCCTGGATGATGGATTTAATTTCCTCCTCCGTTAAATTAGCCTCTAGTTTGTCTTTAAAACCAAATAATTTTAGTACAACATCATTTGTTTTCATTAACAACCAGATGAAAGGTTTTGCAACGGAAGAAAGAAAACTCATCGGTCTTGCAACAAATGAAGCGATGGACTCGGGGAAAGACAACCCAATACGTTTAGGGATCAGTTCACCAAAAACGATTGAAAGGTAGGTAATGATGATAACAACAATAAAAACAGCAATGCTTTCCGAGTACGGCCTTAGCGCGGCGATTGATTCAATACTGCGCTGTATGTCAGAGGTTATTTTTTCGCCGCTAAAAATACCCGTTAAGATGCCGATTAGTGTGATGCCGATCTGTACAGTAGATAAAAAAGTGTGGGGTTTGTTAGCCAGCTCCAGCGCCTTCCTGGCATTAATATCTCCTTTTTTAGCTGCACTCTCCAGCTTGAACTTCCTCGAAGAAACAAGCGCAATCTCGCTCATTGAAAACACGCCGTTAAGCAGGATGAGGAATAGTATGATGAGTATTTCCATGAGAGGGATGGGATGATAGCTGTCAGCCTTCAGCTATCAGCTATCAGCTGTGAAACAAGTTTAATTTAAAGCGAGGTACAAATACCAGCAATGTAACGAATATATAACGGGTATCGATAGCTGATAGCTGCTAGCTATGCATTCACCGCCTTATTCACCAGGTCCGCTGCTTCACTAAGCAGTATCGCTGACTGAACTTTCAGGCCACTCTCGTCGATGAGTTTTTTGCCCTCCTCGGCGTTGGTGCCCTGGAGCCGAACGATAATGGGCACAGTAATATTTCCCATTTTATTGTAGGCATCGATTACTCCCTGTGCAACGCGGTCGCAACGAACGATGCCACCGAAAATATTGATAAGAATAGCTTTTACTTTGGGGTCTTTCAGGATGATCCTGAAACCGGCTTCCACGGTTTGCGCGTTAGCGCTACCGCCTACGTCAAGGAAGTTGGCAGGTTCTCCGCCGCTTAACTTGATCATATCCATGGTAGCCATTGCCAAACCGGCACCATTAACCATACAGCCGACATTACCATCGAGCTTTACGAAATTCAGGTTATACTTGCCGGCTTCTACTTCTGTAGGATCTTCCTCACTAACATCTCTTAAAACAGTAAGCTCGGGATGCCGCATCAACGCGTTGTCATCAAGATTCATCTTACAATCTACTGCAATGATCTTGTTATCACTCGTTTTGAACAATGGGTTAATTTCTACCATGCTGCAATCAAGTCCAACATAGGCATTATATAAATTAGTAACAAATTTAACCATGTTCTTAAAAGGCTCACCACTTAATCCAAGATTGAAGGCGATTTTACGGGCCTGGAAAGCCTGTAGCGGTCCAACAGGATGTACCCATTCTTTGAAGATCTTTTCAGGTGTATCATGAGCCACATCTTCTATATTCATTCCACCTTCTGTGCTGTACATGATAACATTTTGCCCCTTGGAGCGATCCAGCAAAATAGAAAGGTAAAATTCTTTTACGGGGTTGGGACCATCATAATATACATCCTGTGCTACCAAAACCTTGTTTACCACTTTGCCGGCAGGCCCGGTCTGTATGGTAACTAATGTGCCGCCGATGAGGTTCTGTGCTATGTCCTTTATCGCTTCGGCATTTTTGCCAACCGCCACACCGCGTTGTTCCTTACCTACGATGGTGCCCTTGCCACGGCCGCCTGCATGTATCTGCGCTTTCACTACGGCAAAATTGCTGCCGTATTGTGTCTTAATAACCCGGTAAGCTTCTTCTGCTTCACCAGGCGTGTTGCAGGCTATACCTTCCTGTACAGGAACATTATATTTTTTCAGTAGTTCTTTAGATTGATACTCGTGAAGATTCATGCGGAAAGAATTTGATGCGAAAATAGGGTAGAATGGGCTAACAGAAAAATTGATCAGTATTTGCAGTATGGAACGCCTTACAGTATTCACCCTTTTATTTTTATTAGCAATCACTGGTCCTTAATTCTCATACTAGTTAACTTCGTTACATGGATCATTTTTTAAGAGAGGTTGAAAGTTGCCTGGAAGTTTTGAAGAAGGGTGGTATCATTTTATATCCTACAGACACGGTTTGGGGACTTGGTTGTGACGCTACCAATGCTGAGGCAGTGGAGAACTTATATCGCCTAAAACTGCGACAGGGGAGCAAGAGTATGGTAGTGCTGCTGGCTGATGCGCGTGATATTCTTAAATATGTCAGCCAGGTAGATCTGCAGGTCTTCGATTACCTTGAAACAGTGCAAAAACCCACCACCATAATTTACGAGGGTGCCGTAGGGATTGCAGACAACGTGATAGGTTCCGATGGTACCGTCGCTATCCGGCTGGTACAGGAAGTATTTTGCAGGAACCTTATCAAAAGATTCAGGAAACCTATTGTGTCAACTTCGGCAAATATCTCCGGCTTTCCTGCACCCGCGCTGTTCAGTGAAATATCAGCTGAAATAAAACAAAATGTTGACTATATAGTTGAATACCGGCGGGAAGACACTACACGCGCAGCGCCCTCGGCGCTTGTTAAGTGGAACAAGCACGGCACAGTGACGGTTATCAGGGAATAAGGCGAAAACACGCCTTTTTCTTGCAAACTAATCTGCAATTTGCGTAATTTAACCAAACAAGTTATTGAATCTTAAAATGGCGGAACGCTGCATGCCGATTCTGACAGCTCCCAACAACGCATGAAAATACTGGTACGATTACCAAACTGGCTGGGTGACATGGTCATGAGCATTGGTTTTATTAATGCCCTTCAACAGCAATACCCCGGTGCATTGATCAGCGTGATTGCCAAAAAGGGCATTCACGGTTTGCTGGATTTCTTTCCGCCGCTGGACCACCGGTTTGTATTTTCTAAGGAAGAATACAAGGGCGTTGGAGGCGCATGGCGGTTCGGACGAATGATCCGTAAAACGGAAAAATTTGAGCTGTTCTTTTGCCTCCCAGATTCTTTTTCTGCAGCGCTGATCGGGTATGCCACTGGTGCAAAAAAAAGGATTGGCCACAAAAAAGAGCTGCGCCAGCTTTTGCTTACGAATAGTTACAGGAAGGAGAACGGAAAACACCGGGTGAGAGAATATACAGACCTGCTGGCATCTTTTACAGGGAAAAGTTATGAAACTGGTAGTATTGATCTGCTGATAAGCCCTGTGACAAAGACTGACACCATCGTTGTGAACATCAATTCGGAAGCAAGTTCCCGACGGCTGCCACTTGAAAAAGCCGTTAGCCTGCTAGGCAAACTTCGGCAACGTACCGGCAGCAAAATAATTCTCGTAGGCGGAAACGCTGACGCTGAATTTGTGGAAGAAGTAGTGGAACGGTTACCCGACAAAAGCAATTTCGTTAACATTGCCGGCAAAACATCCCTTTATGAACTGGTGAACTTCATTGCAGCTTCCAGCCTGGTGCTGACCACGGATTCGGGGCCGGCGCATGTTTCTAACGCGTTAGGCGTGCACACAATTGTACTTTTTGGCGCGGGAAATGAAAACAATACTGCTCCTTTTAATGAAATTAATCGTACAATCATTCGTTTGGGCAAACTTGACTGCGAGCCTTGTGTGAATAATAAATGTCTTCTTTATGGCATACCGAAATGCCTGGAGTTATTGGATGAAACAATGGTGATAGATCAATGTATCCGGCAAAAAAGCCAAAACAGGTTGCATGATAGCTGATCGCCGATGGTTACATTTGCAAAATAACTATGGAAATTAATTGCACGGAAAGAGAGTTGTTTGTCTTTAACAAGATAGCCAGGGCCGCCAGCCAGCTTGGCTTTTCCTGTTATATTGTGGGTGGATTCGTGCGCGATAAACTGCTGGGTAGGAAAACCACGGACGCTGATATCGTCTGTGTCGGTGATGGCATCTCCCTTGCGCATAAAACCGCGGAGATGTTCGATCCTGTTCCACCCGTTTCATATTTTAAAACCTATGGCACTGCACAGATAAAGCTGGGTGATATTGAAATAGAATTCGTAGGCGCGCGCAAGGAAAGTTATACTCCTGAAAGCAGGAATCCCGATGTAAAATCCGGGAGCCTGGAGGATGACCAGGCCAGGCGCGATTTTACCATCAACGCGTTAGCCATCAGCTTGAACACCGGAGAGTTTGGCAGGCTGGCAGATCCATTCCAGGGACTGGAGCACCTTTCTCAACAAATAATAAAAACACCCGGGGAGCCCGATAAAACATTTAGTGACGATCCGCTGCGAATGTTAAGAGCTGTCCGTTTTGCTTCCCAGCTAAATTTTGTTATAGAGGAAAGAACTTTTCAAAGCATTGCAAAAAATGCCGCACGCATAAAAATAATAACGCAGGAACGCGTCACCACAGAATTTAATAAAATATTACTGAGCGAAAAACCGTCCATAGGGCTGGACTTGTTGTACAAATCAGGATTGTTACATCTTATATTTCCACAGATGGTTGACCTGGTCGGTGCCGAATATATTGATGGGCTCGGTCATAAGGACAATTTTTACCATACCCTGCAGGTAATCGATAATATTTCGCGGAATACTGATGACCTCTGGCTCAGGTGGGCAGCATTATTGCATGACATAGGGAAACCAGCTACAAAGAAGTTTGAAGAAGGCCATGGCTGGACTTTCCATGGCCATGAAGTAGTAGGAGGAAGGATGGTTCCCAGGATCTTTGTAAAGCTAAGGTTGCCGCAAAATGAGAAGATGCGTTTTGTACGTAAACTGGTTGAACTACATTTGAGGCCCATCAGCCTGACAAAGGAAAACATCACCGACTCGGCAATCAGGAGGCTGTTGTTTGATGCCGGTGATGACCTTGATAGCCTAATGATGCTTTGTGAGGCGGATATAACCTCGAAAAACAGGGTTAAAGTAAAACGGTTTTTGTCCAATTTCGAACTGGTAAGAATGAGGCTGAAAGAAGTGGAAGAAAAGGATCGGGTCCGCAACTGGCAACCCCCTATAACCGGGGAGATGATCATGGAAATATTTGGTCTGCCACCATGCAAAATGGTGGGTGACATCAAGAATGCCATGAGGGACGCTATCCTGGATGGGGATATTGAAAACAGTTATGAACAGGCATACGCATTTGTGGTGCTGAAAGGGAAGGAATTAAAAGTTGAGCCGGTAAGATAGTGTTCTCAAACTGGTAGATCTTTTTCGGTGTTTGTGTATTACTTTTGACGCAGCAATTTCATCAAATCAACACTAGGGAAAGATATAACGGCAGATGTTTTGCCAGGATTAATAAAAATAGCGTTATGGCAATATTGAGATTCAGGATATATTTAGAAGAGGATGATAGTGTTTACCGTGATGTAGCTATCCGGCACACGCAGCATTTTCTGAACCTTCACCAAGCGATATTAAAAGCGTACGAGTTCGATAATAAGCACCAGGCCACTTTTTACCGCAGCAACGATAGCTGGCAACGTGGCAAGGAAATAACGCTTGAAAAATATCCAAACAGGCCCTATAAAGTGGAGCCTTTGCTCATGCAGAATACTACCATAGGCGCCGAAATTTTTGATCCTAACCAAAAGTTTATCTACGTCTACGATTTTATCAAGAACTGGAATTTCCAGCTGGAACTGATCAATGTTTCCAAAGAAGAGAATGCCCGTCTCGAATATCCTGCCATTGTTCGCACGGAAGGTATCGGCCCTTCGCAATATGGCACGCGTGGACTGATTGGTGACAAACTCACTGAGGTGG
This sequence comes from Chitinophagales bacterium, assembly GCA_038199905.1. GTDB lineage: Bacteria > Bacteroidota > Bacteroidia > Chitinophagales > Chitinophagaceae > JADCRZ01. The sequence goes on from JBBPYM010000285.1 coordinate 9,320, forward strand.
AAGAGAAATATGATCTTGGCAAAAACGTGGAAGGTTTTGGTGAAGAGGGTGAGCCCGTTGATGCGGACGATTCAGAAGAGGAAGAACATTCAGAAGAGGAAGATGAAAAAACAGACGAAGTAGAAGAGTAGGCGTTCTTCCCATCCTTACAAAAATAATAACCGCAGCTTGAGCAAAACCTGCATTGTAATAGTTGGACCCACCGCAGTAGGAAAAACAGCCTGTGCCATTGATTTGGCAAAGATCCTCGGTACAAAAATCATATCAGCAGATTCCCGACAATGTTATCGCGAGTTAAACATAGGTGTGGCAAAACCAACAGAACAGGAGCTTCGATCGGTTCATCACTATTTTATCAATTCACATTCCATCCATGACGAGGTTAATGCAGCGGTTTTTGAAAAATTTGCACTGGCGGCTGTTGACGAGATATTCGGCGAGCATGATACTGCGGTAATGGTTGGTGGTACTGGTCTATACATCAATGCGTTCTGTAATGGCCTGGATGAAATACCTGTCATTGTTCCCGGCATCAGGGAGGGTTTAATAAAATCCTACCAGGAGTATGGTCTTGACTGGCTGCAAGAGCAGGTCAAAAATAAAGATTTTGACTATTTTGATGATGGGGAAATACTTAATCCACAGCGCCTGATGAGGGCGCTGGAAGTGAAACTTTCCACCGGCCGTTCAATAAAAACTTTCCAGACGCATCAAAAAAACAATCGTCCTTTTTCCATCATCAGGGTAGGCATAGAGCTTCCAAGAGCCGATCTCTATCACAGAATTGATCAAAGGGTGGATGAGATGATCAACAACGGCCTTGAAGAAGAAGCAAAAAAACTGATAGACTTCCAGCAACTAAACTCCCTGAATACGGTGGGATATCAAGAAATGTTTTCACTTATTGAGGGAAAATCTACGCTTAGTAATGCTATTGATCGGATTAAAAAAAATACCCACCACTATGCGAAACGGCAGTTAACCTGGTTTAAAAAAGACACTGGAACAAGATGGGTTATCCCAGGGGACTGCAGTCAGATCCTGGAATTTGCAGGGTTATAAGAGATAGTACTTACAAATAGCATCTGTTATTAAGTAGATTGGTAAAACATATGCCCGAAAAGGATTTACGCGAACTACAATGTGGTAGTTTGCATGCGGTGTACGTCCGTCCAATGTCCTAGTCATCTAATTCCTATGATTGCTAAAAGTTCAAATAAGGTTATAAGACCCGCATTCATGCGGGTCTTATCTATTATGTGAATTGCCGTGTACTAAAATAGTTTGAAGCCGACTGTTAGCAAAACATTACTGGAACTACCTTTGATGGTGGCAAAAGTATTAGCCTTGTCTGTTAATCTGTAAGGGAAGTTTACCCCTTTCTGCATACCGTACACATAGGTGAGGTCAACAAAAATGCCTTTATTTCTATAGCCGAGGCCACCGCTGATATATGACCGACTTGCTTTAAGTTCATTTTCTTTATTTGGATTTCCGTAATAAGCGTAACCACCTCTTACCATGAATGTATTAAATTTCAGTTCACCTCCAACTTTTGCATTGATGCTTCCTTTATAAATGTCATCAATCGTTTTATTTACATCTTCATAATAACTATTATCTGAGTTGTCGGTACTTGCGGACTGATAGGAAGACCCTTTATAGTTGATGTACTCAACATCCGCAGAAATAAAACCTTTTTGTTTTGTCACCTCTGCAACTTCACGGAAAACATAGGAAGCACTGACCAGTATTTTCCATGGCGACATCAGGTCATATTCATATTGGGAAGCCCGGTTGTTGGTAAAAGTTTCTGTGGTTACATTTTGTAATCCTGCGTACTTTTCGGTATTGGTCTTCATTTCGCCGGAGTAGGTGTCTTTTAAACCGTAGATCGTAGGAGTGTGAATAGCAAGGCCTAGCCTGACCGACTCGGCTGCTTTAAATATCATACCCAGTTTAGCATTAAGCCCTATTCCTTTAGTTGTATAAGTTTCCCTTAAAGATGAGTAATCAAAATCATTGTCTGTGTTTCCACTGATATCGCTTTCCGTAAGGGTACTTGTTCTACGGTAGTTTACGACCGGCACGCCAAGGCTGCCACCAAAATAGAACTTGTCATTAGCGTTGCCAGCGAGTCCAAATGCAAGCTCGGTAATGCCGCCGGTAGTTACAATCATGTTTTCCTGCTGGCGGCTGTCAAGAAATTCAGGCAAACCTACCACCTGTAATGTACCATTAACCGTTGCCGTGTCAATCAGGTAAGTATAAATGGCCATCTTTGTGCCCAGGGAGATAGAAGGATCATTCAATGCCGGATCGCCAATGGTTTTCCCAGAATTGGAGAGCTCAGAAGCATATTGTTCTGAATAAGAACTGAAATCGTTCTCACCCTTATAATACACCCGGCTGTTGAAGTTGGCTATTCTATTAATTGCGACGCTAAAAGCTCCGCTTTTAACACCATTTCCCCTGCCATTAAATCCAAGCACCAAGCCGGATGTGCCAAAATTAAAGGAGCTTTTTTTATCAGCGTTTGATTCGTCCCTGAAAGCTGACTTATTATTTAAAAAATTAAACCCCGGACTTAAAACGAATTCGCCTGTTTTGTAAAGTCCTAATCCGGCCGGGTTAGTAAAAGTTGCTGTAATATCTCCACCGAGGGATCCCATGGCACCGCCAATTGCCTGGTTGCGGGCAGTGCCTGAAGGGTTGAGCCATGAAAAGCGGATCGCGTCCTCTGGCACCTGCGCCATACTGACTGTTCCGACTAGCAGGCAGGAGAACAATATAAGTTTGAATTTCATATAAAGAATTTTCGTATGATTAATTTACATAAAGAAAAGAGGAAACCATTTTGAGAATTTCTCAAAACAAGTTTCCTCCTCTGTTAATTTCTTCTTCCAAGTTATTGAATTCTAATTTCCACGTGATGGCCTGCTTACGCCACCGCCACTGCTACTACCGCTGCTGCTGCTTCCAGAGGAAGAAGACTGGGTTGGGGTATAAGACCTTGTGGGAGCGTCATAAGTATTGTTTCTTTGTGGTGTGTAAGTATTGCTGTTCTCACGATTGCTGCTATTGGTATTCCTATTATTGCTGCTATTGGTACTCCTATTGTTGTTTGTATTGGTATTGGTATTATAATAGGTGTTACCAGATGCAGGCAGCCGTCTCATAGTGCTATTGCTGTTACCGGAATTAGCGTTGTTATACCTACTTCCAGTATTAAGATTTCCAGGGCGAGTGGTTGTAGTTGGGCTGTTCCTGTAAAGGTAAAGATTACTATTACTGTAGTTATTGTTAGTATAACTGCTTGGAGCAAATGCCCGTGGTCTACTAATAGTGGCAGATGGAGTGGATTTATCAATAATAATTCCCCCGCCGCCTCCGTATCCACCACCATAATACCCACCGCCGTAGTAGGGGTTGTAAAAGTTATAGTTGTTGTAAGGATTGAAGTAACTGTTCCAGTAGTAGTAACTGTTCCAGGGTGTGTTAGTATTGTAAGCATAATTATTATACTTCCAGTTACTATAACCGTCGTACATATAATAATCGTTAAAAGCACCCATACGGAGCGTATTACCGATGCTCATTCTCAAAAAACGATCATTGCGGTATGCGTCAAAATCTTCGTAAGAGTCATATGAGCCGCGGGAAAGATCCTGTCGCTGGCCCCTGTACCTTTGTGGTTGATCGTTTGTGGATACATAGTCATCCTGGGCTACCTGACTTTGAGTTTTGCCTGGAGAGTAGTAAACATCATCCGGTGTCTGTCCCATTTTGTAAGCAGTAGAACAACTCGTTAAAGCTGCAACACTTAGGGCCAGAAAGAGAATTTTAGTATTCTTGTAATTCATGGCAACCATATTTATAATTTTAAAATTTACTTTTGCGAATTAATGCATTAAAGTTACAACAAAATACTTGCCCTTAAGTTGAAATTTATAGGGGTATTTGTTAAATTATTTACCGGCAGATCTCAATTCAAAAGAACAAAAAATCAAGTTTTTAACCAGCTAACATTTCCAGTTAAACCCAAAAGCATGAGCAAAGAAATAACCAGCAGGCAACAGGATTATTCGCAATGGTACAATGATCTCGTTATTAAAGGTAGTCTTGCAGATTATTCGCAGGTAAGGGGCTGCATGGTAATTAAACCCTACGGGTTTGCGCTTTGGGAAAATATGCGCGATCAGCTCGATAAAATGTTCAAGGAAACCGGCCATGTCAATGCGTATTTCCCGCTATTTATCCCTAAAAGTTTTTTAAGTCGCGAAGCTGCCCACGTAGAAGGCTTTGCAAAGGAATGTGCTGTAGTAACACATTATCGCCTGAAGAGTGATCCGGGTGGAGAGGGACTGATTGTTGATCCTGAGGCGAAATTGGAAGAAGAGTTGATTGTAAGGCCAACCAGTGAAACCATTATCTGGAATACCTATCGCGACTGGATAAAATCTTATCGCGATCTGCCACTGTTAATTAACCAGTGGGCGAATGTTGTTCGCTGGGAAATGCGCACGAGGTTATTTTTACGGACTGTGGAATTTTTATGGCAGGAAGGTCATACGGCCCATGCTACAGCCCTGGAAGCCATTGAAGAAACGGAAAAGATGCTAAATGTTTACGCCGATTTTGTTGAGAATTGGATGGCGCTGCCCGTTATCAAGGGCGTGAAAACCGAAAGTGAGCGTTTCGCCGGCGCCGTGAATACTTATTGTATTGAAGCTTTGATGCAGGATGGTAAAGCGCTGCAGGCTGGCACCTCTCATTTCCTGGGACAAAATTTCGCAAAGGCTTTTGATGTGAAATTCTCTGACAAAGATAATAAACTAGAATACGTGTGGGCCACCAGTTGGGGTGTGAGCACCCGTATGATTGGCGCCCTCGTAATGGCTCATAGTGATGACGAAGGCCTGATTTTACCGCCGCGTATTGCGCCTATCCAGGTAGTGATCGTTCCTATTTTTAAAGGAGCCGAGCAAAAATCACGCATTGATGAAAAAGCAAATGAATTGGTTCAGCAATTTAAAAAATCGGGTTTAAGAGTGAAGTACGATGATAATGAGCACAACCGGCCGGGCTGGAAATTTGCTGAATATGAAATGAAAGGCGTTCCTGTTCGTATTGCCATCGGCCTGCGGGATATTGAAAACAATGTTGTTGAAATTGCCCGCCGCGATACAAGGGAAAAAGTTACAGTGCCTTTGGAAGGCCTCGATCTACACATTACCGGTTTGCTGGAAGAGATTCAACAGAATATGTTCAACAAGGCAAAGACTTTCCGCGACACTCATATAATTATGGTAAACACCTGGGAAGAATTTGAAAATGCCCTGGAAGGGGAGGGAGGATTTGTGTCTGCTCACTGGGATGGAACAATTGAAACTGAAACAGCCATCAAGGAAAAATCCAAAGCCACAATCAGGTGTATCCCGATGAATAATCCGCAGGAGGAGGGAGTTTGTATTTTAACTGGTAAACCTAGTACGCAAAGGGTGTTGTTTGCAAGAGCATATTGAGATCGTAGCTTGAGGCAGCCTTTTGTGTGCACAGAGCTCGTTCCCAAACGTATAAGGTTTGAACCCGTGATGATAACACTTCGAGTTCAAACCTTATAGGTTTATGGGCAGCATCTCAGGATAATAATCTCAAAAAATGATCCTGCTTTTATTCTCAAATATCATCCCCTGGCTTGAACGGCACATGTTAATATGCCCTTCTAAAAAGTATTTACACCTTGAATGCCCGGGCTGTGGATTCCAGAGAAGTTTCCTGGCATTGTTGAAAGGGGATTTGTCTTCCAGTCTTACCCTTTATCCCGCTACCATACCCATTTTTATCATGTTAATTTTCACGGCGCTTCACATAAAATATAAATTTCTTTACGGGGCAACCTTCCTGAAATATTTTCAAATAGCTATAGCTTCTGTTATCATGGTATTTTATATTTACAAGATTATACACCTTAAAACA
>JBBPYM010000286.1:0-7172 GCA_038199905.1 Chitinophagales bacterium
AACGCCTGCAATGGATACCTTGCTGCTCATATTAAACTTGCTGTGCCTGGTGGGCAGTTATATACTCCGCCATTGTTCTCACCGAGCGAAACACTTTCGGTCCATCTTCTGCGTTAGAAAGTTTTATCTTATACTGCTGTTGCAACAGTACTATCAGCTCAAGGGCATCTATCGAATCTAATCCCAGGCCTTCAACAAAAAGCGGTTGATCGTCACCGATATCGTCGGGTTTTGTATCCTGCAAGTTCAATTGGGCAATGATCTGTGTTTTCAGATCGGCCATTAGTTTATCCATTTTCTAGCTGGTAAATTTTATTAATATTTTCAATTGTAAATGACATATTCTGCGAACGGGTTGTCTTCTTTTCCACTAATAATAATACTGCCTTATAGTCTTGGTCCATTACTTCAATCCAACCGCACACACAGGCTTCCAGTATATTTTTGGCGAGCAGGTTGCTTACATATGACTGTATAAAATTAGCATCGAACCGGCTAAAGACAAAAAAAGCATTTTCGCCTTTGAAATTGTTCCGGATACAAATTTCTCCAATTACAATATTTGGTAGCGTGTACACAAATAATGAGGGACTGGCGATATTCCTCACCGTTTCAAAATATTTTATATCGGTATCAAGACTGGAGCTTGCATTGGTGAGCATTACGCCAATTTGCTCCGGCAGATAATCCGCGGCATGGAAGCCTGGCTTCAGCAATATTTCAGAGGCGATCATTCCAAGTTTGCCCAGGTTATCCATCTTATAAAATTTTGGATATTGAAGCGCAAAATTATGGTATGCTGAAAGCAGGAAACTTGTAAGATCAGCACCCTTGTTCTCAAAAAGGCTCACACCGTTCTTATAAACAACCTGGTTACTGATGGCACAGCTTGCGGTAATATATTGTTCTGTTGACAAGGTTTGAATAACGATACCGGCTAATATTTTATTTTATTTTATTAATTTTTCCAGTTCAATAAGTCGTGTGAGTCTTAACAGCGCTGTAATATGATCTTTAACATAGGGGTTACTTTTGTCCCATACGTAACCAGCCAACACAGAGCAGATCTTTTTTTTAATCTCAGGGTCTTGTTTTTCGGCGAAGAAAATGGTGTCCAGGGTACCTTCATACCATGCCATAACATAACTGCGGAAAGTGTTAACGCCCTGCATCATCTGTTCCGTGTATTCTGTATCCCAATCAACAGGCTCACCTTTTAATTTGCGGATCACAAGGTTTGCCGCTATCTGGCTGGAAACGGTTGCCAGGGTCACACCGGACGAGAAAATGGGGTCAAGGAATTCGGTGACATTACCCGTAAGTACAAATCCCTCACCATAAAACTGGTTTGTGGTGGTGGACCATGATTCAAGAATCCTCGGTTCGAATACCAGTTCCACGTTTTTGAAACGTTTGCTGATGTAAGGCTGTGAAGCAATCAACGTACGGTATTGATCTTCTGTGCTGCCCTCATGTTCTGCAAAGAATTCCGGGTTGCCAACAAAGCCAAGCGAGGTAATGCCATTTGAAAAAGGAATGATCCATATCCAGACGCCGGGTTTGTGTACAACAATAGTAATGCGGTTGGGCTCATCATCCAGGGAGCGGTGCAGGTCAACAGTATGCGCGAAAAGCGCCTTTCGTGGAACGAGGTTAGAAGGTTTATCAAGGTTGAATAATCGCGGTATCACCCTGCCATACCCACTGCCGTCAATGATAAACCTTGCTTCAATCCGGGATGTATTCCCCGCGGCATCTGCAACGGTTGTCACGGAATCGGAACCGTTAAACTCAATAGCTGTCACAGTAGTTTCGTAAGAAATCGGCACACCCATTTTTTCAACGGTGTCAGCCAGTGTCTTATCAAAATCCGCCCTGGGTACCTGCCAGGTCCATTGCCAGCCTGGTGTAAACTGGTCTGCAAACCGGTAGTCGCAGATCTTTCCGTCTTTTACAAACTTGGCGCCGGATTTTTCCTGAAAACCCTTTTCCGCAACTGCATCAATAAACCCTGCCTCACTGAGGGCCTCCATACAGCGCGGCAGCAAACTTTCGCCGATCACAAAGCGCGGAAATTTTTGTTTCTCCACTATTTTAACTTGGTAACCTGCTTTGTTTACAATAGAAGCTGCAACCGTTCCGGCAGGTCCGGCCCCTATTACAAGCACATCAACCTTTTCATTTTTCATTTTGAAAAATTTATTCTTTTAGAAAAGTAACAATACCGTATCAACGACTAGAAATTACTACTACAACTACCCGTCAAATACTTTCTTCCTGCATTTTAATAAGGTCTGGCTCAGACCTATATTATCTACCTGTTCTATTACTTCAAAGCCGGCCGCTTCAATACATACGGAGAATGTTTCATAACTGTACATCTGGCTATTACCATTGGCAAGAGCAGTAAAATACAGCGATGTCTGGTGCAGGCAAAATGCCGCTATTTTAAATTTCTGTTTATCCCAAAATGGTTCCATTATATAGATGCATCCCTTTTCTGTCAGGATGTTTTTACACCTTTTTAAAATCGAGACTATCTGCTTTTCAGAAAAACAATCTAAAAACTGGCTCATCCAGATGGCGTCGTGACCCTCGGGGAAACGTTGATTTTCATCCAGGATATTAACCGGTAAAAAGCTTATCCTGTTGTTCAAGCCTAGCTCTGTTACTTTTTGTTCGGCAACATTTAGCTGACCGGGGAGGTCCATGATTGTTATATGGATATCGGAAGAATATTTGGCACAGGCGATCGCCCATTTACCGGTATTACCACCAATATCCAATAAATTTTTCGGGCTGTTCTTTAACACTTTCGGCAGTACCAACGGAAATGCATTATCCGAAAAAAAGTGATCAAAACTGAACCAGCTTTTTTGAACATGAGCCGGCAATTGTGAGAGACCCTCGTAAATAGTTTTCCAGGGACCAAATTCTTTCAGCCCTTCCGGGTTGCCGTTTTCAATACTTTTATCAAGATGAAACAAACCTTTATAACAAACATCATGAACAAAATCCATGTTGATTTTTGTGAGTTCATCATGAATTATAAAATTGCCGGTTTTGGTAAGCGTATACTTATAATTGTTAATAATGATAAGACCGATACTTAACCCCGATTCAAGCAACACCCTTGTTCCATATTCAGAAAGGTTAACCAATATCGCAATTTCCTTGCAGGTTAAACCAGTAGTCGCGCTATCCTCGATCACTTGCAGAATTCCTGAATTCCTCAGCACCCTTGCCGATTGAAAAACCACCGGTCCAAAAGCTATCCACTGTGCCATTTCTTTTGCTTCAAAGGCGGTGTTGGTTTCTTTGCTGAAAAATTGCATGAATAAAAAAAGAAGTTTTATTTTAAAATCAGTTTTTACTAATCACCAGCGCTGCATTGCACCCTCCGAAACCGGAAGCGGTTTTCAGGCAGTTGTAAATTGCTCCGGAAAGTAAAGTACTGCAAATATTGATTGGTTTGGTTACTCCGGGTGTACTAAAGCCTAAACTTGGTAATATCATCCCTGTTTTTAAGGATTGCACAGAAATGACTGATTCGATCAGTCCTGCGGCCCCAAGTGTATGGCCATAATAACCTTTCAAACTGTTTACCGGTATAGTGGACATGCCTGCCAGGTTAATGGCTTTTGCTTCCATTTCATCATTGTAGATGGTGGCAGTACCATGTGCCGAAATAAAATCAATATCCTTTGAGGAAATGTTTGCCTCGATGATAGCAGAACGGATTGCCTGGTAAAGCTCTTCGCCGGTACGGGAAGGACCGGAAATATGATTAGCATCATTACTAACAGATCCGCCAGCTATTGTTATTCCGTCTTTTGCAATTTTTTTATTAGATGAAAGAATTATGGTAGCTGCTCCCTCGCCAAGGTTAATCCCTTTGCGGGATGCATCAAAAGGTTTACATGGCTCATTGCTAACCGCCTGGAAGGACTGAAAGCCCGACAATACAAATTTGGAAATAACATCTGCCCCCGCAACTACAACATTTTCATACCGACCCGATTCAATAAGCCTCTTCCCTGTTAAAATTGCCAGTAGCCCGGATATACATGCGTTTGATAATATGAGGGGTTGATTGGTGTTATTAAAATAGGCTGCTACAAGTTCGGCCGATGTATGAAGCGCAATTCTTTTAGTTAAATCAGGATCCCCAGCGGTGCCGTTTTCTAAGAGACCAATGTTTCCTTTGGTGGTAGAAATAATAATACCGGTTTTTTCATCGGCGATGTCAACTCCACTGTTCTGAAGCGCATAGTTTATCGAACTTATAAGCAGCTGCTCGAACTTGGTGTAGGTCACATTTTCACCTGCGGAGAGGAACTGCTGATTCTTGTTAAATAATGATGCGCAAAACGGTTCGCAGGATAAGTCCGGATCAACCTGTGATTTTACACCTGAAACAGCATTTTTAAGACATGAGAAATTTCCTGCAGTAGTAGTACCGAGGGGGGATACGATATTATCTGAAACAACAAAAACTTCTGCCATGTCTCTATAGTTAAACCAGCGCCTGCTGTAATTTCCACTCGGCAAAAAACGGTGGATTTGTTAATTGCAATACAGAATTTTCTTTATCCAAAAAAACCTGTACCGAAGAACCTGTAGCCACCAGTTCACCGGATAAAGCATTGTACAAAAAATAATCAAATTTCATTTTAGCGGCTTCGGTAGGGAGAAATCTGGTTTCAACAATCACCCTGTCTCCATAACGAAGTGAGCGTTTGTAGTCACAATTTATGCTTACGATCGGAACGATAAATCCATGTTTATAAAAGTCGAGATAGCCCAGCCCGTATTTGCTACCGAAGGCTTCTCTCCCGTCTTCGAAATAGCGGATATAGTGTCCATGCCATACGATTCCCAAAGGATCAGCTTCATTAAAACGAACCAATACCTCCACCTGATGAATTAACTCGTTTTGCATTGAATGTTTTGTTTTTGATGCCAGTGGGGAGTGGGGTGTGAGGTGTGAGGTGTGAGGTATGGGGTTTGGGGGAAAAACCTCTTGAGTAGAAGCTTCAGGAAGAACGATGCTTCTTCACCTCATACCCTAAAACTCATACCCAATACCTCATACCCCAAACCTCATACCGCATCCCCCATACCTTTCTAGCTACCGTATTTAGATTTCCACTCTTTGTATTTTTTCTTTTCTATCGTTTCAATCAGGTTCCTGATAGAGGAAGCCCAATAGTTACGGAAGCCGAAAGCCATATTTACGCTACTTTCAATTCTTTCAGTCATAAGCACTTTTTTTGATTTCATATCAACAAGTGTTACCCAGATCGCTGCGGCTTTTTTTGATTTGCTCATTGCTTCCATAACGAACAGCAAACCTACACCCTTCTTGTCAGCAAAATCAAAGCCTTTTACAAGACTACTGATATCGTCTTCTTTGAACCTATGAAAATCGCCGGTATTGGTAGACTTTATCGCTTCGGCATTTGCTTTTTCATTTCTTTTAGCAACCAGTCCCAGGTCGTGATCGATATTGCTTTTATGGAAAGCTTTTTGAAGATCGTATTTTTTCGGTTCGTTAACTATTACATCATTAATTCCGGTGAATTGACGGTCGCGAATATCCATTTCATTGGCGCCAGCATCGTCGATAAGTCTTGCCTTAGAGAAGTCTATACCAAGATAAAAAATTGGCGTCTCACTGTTGGTAAAAACGTCTCTTGCTGTCTGGGCAAATATCACTTGTGTTCCGCACAAAAGCAGAACGGTAAAAAGCCAACTTAAAGTGCGTGTACATTTCATGACTACGTTTTATATTGTTTGTGTTATAAAGATTTTCATTTCGCATTGAGCAATTGTTTCGCCTTTGCAACGTATCTCACCGCTAATTATTGTTACATTAAAAACCTGGTTTACTACGATTATTTCAGTTTCCAGTTCATCCAACACTTTCGGCAGCGAAAAAACCTTCAGGTTATTAACTGCCCCGATATAACCTATAGCAACCGGTTGGTTGTCGAGTTGCGCTGCATGGCCCGCTCTGGCTGCCGCGGTCTGTGCTATGTTCTCCACCAATCCCGCTTCCAACAATTTGCTATTGCTGACTAAAACGTTATCCTCTTGTACCCTGAAACAAGTGCGGGTTATCTTATCATCAGAATATAACAATTCATCGATCATAACAAAGGGTGGCCTTTGAGGAATTAATGAAAAGATATTTTCTGTTTTGCTCATCGTTTACTGTTGCCAGAAATTATAATAGTTGTACCATTGGTCGGGATATTGCCTTACTTTTTTTTCCATTTCGCCGGCAAAATCATTCAGCATTTCCTGCGTCCTGCATGCTTTTGACAAAAGGCTGTAGTCTTTGCCTTCACTGGCAAAAAAATGATAATGATAGTTGCTCTCTTTCATGGCAAAAACAAAAGATACTGGTACCCTGAATGTGGCAGCCAGCACAAAAGGCCCCAGGGGGAATCTTGCTTTTTCGCCCATAAAGTCAGTTGTTAGTGTTTTGTTGCCTTCGATAAACCTGTCGGAATGCATACATACCAGTTCATTATTCCTGAAGGCTTCTGTGATTTCATAGATATGTGAGATATCGTTGTTTCTTATTACGATCACGCGCACATTTCTTTTGCCGGTGATGGTAGAAAGATAATCTTTAATCTGCTGGTGCTCGTTATCAAACATCACTATATTGATGCGGGTATTCAGGCGCTTTAACAAGTGACCTGCGATTTCCCAATTACCAATATGCGCACTTAACAACAGTCCGCCTTTTTTTTGCTCCACAATGTTCCGAAGGTTATCTTCTCCGTCAAAATTATAGGTAAACTGGTTAGGTATTCCAGACATTACCACCACTTTATCTATAATCGTTTGTCCGAACAGGTAGAAATTGCGGTATATCTTAACCAGTGATCTTACCCTGTTGTATTTCAGTTTTCGATGAAAAAAATCAAATAATGGTTTGGAGGATTTATATAAAAACAAAAAATAATATAATGCCACGAACCTAAGCAGGAAGTACGCCGGTAAAACTCCAAGGTTCTTTAGCACAGCCACAAATATTCTGTAGCCCAATGGCGTTCCCCTGGATTTACCTTGCCACAACGGCATTATACCAGTTCTTTTGATTGTACCCTTGAAATAATATAATCGTAAAAACTTCGAAAATTAGAAATGCCCACAAA
>JBBPYM010000287.1:0-5603 GCA_038199905.1 Chitinophagales bacterium
CGCAATGTAGGAAGTGTCGGGTGGCTTATTTTTGTATGGGTCATTACCGGGGTTATGACGCTGCTTGCCGCCATCAGCTATGGTGAACTAAGTGCCATGTTTCCGAAAGCTGGCGGGCAATATGTTTATCTTAAAGAAGCATTTAATCCACTGATCGGTTTTTTATATGGCTGGAGTTTTTTCGCGGTGATACAAACCGCTACGATCGCTGCGGTTGGTGTCGCTTTTGCGAAATTTACCGCGTACTTACTGCCACAGGTAAGCGAAGACCTTATTGTATTTGACCTGGGTTTTCGCCAGATCTCCGCGGCGCAACTACTATCTATCGTTGTAATAGTCTTCCTTACTTATATTAATACGCGTGGCATCAAAGGCGGCAAAGCCATACAGACAACATTTACGCTTACCAAATTATTGAGCCTTTTCGCGCTTATAATCTTTGGCTTTATAATGATGAGCCCGGAGATATGGAGCAATAACTGGTCACAGCCATGGGATATTCACAGTTTAACCAAAGATGGCACCGTGGAATCCTATACAATGGCCGCTGCACTTGGTGCAATTGCCGCCGCTATGGTTGGCACTATCTTCAGCAGCGACGCGTGGAACAATGTAACCTTTATCGCAGGGGAGATCCGCAATCCAAAGAAGAATATCGGGTTAAGTCTTTTTCTTGGCACCCTCATCGTGACCATAATTTATGTTGCCGCAAACGTGATGTATACCGCGGTCTTGCCTATACAGGCGATAGCTTCTGCCGATAAAGACAGGGTGGCCGTTGTAGCCTCTAATGTAATATTTGGTGATGCGGGTACTAAAATTATTGCAATCATGATTATGATATCAACCTTTGGTTGTAATAACGGGCTGATCTTATCCGGCGCAAGAGTTTACTACACGATGGCGAAAGACGGCTTATTCTTCAGGTCTGTAGGGGAGTTAAATAAGAACGCGGTGCCTGGCCTTGCATTGTGGATTCAATGTATTGTTGCCTGTCTCTGGAGCCTCAGCGGCAGTTACGGAAACCTGCTGGATATGATCTCTTTTGTGGCTGTAGGTTTCTATATTTTAACCATTGCAGGTATATTTATTTTGCGTAAGAAACGCCCTGGGGCAGAAAGACCGTACAAGGCATTTGGTTATCCAGTGCTGCCATTATTATATATTTTGATGGGTCTGACGTTTTGTATACTATTGATAATTTACAAACCGCAATATACCTGGCCGGGCCTGATCATTACTTTATTGGGTATTCCTTTGTATTATGTTGCGGTTGCGAATAAAATTAAAGTTTAAATAGATGTATGGATGATGTTGATTTTGACAGGTTGTTTGATGGATTTGCTAACCTGAAAGTTGCAGTAATAGGTGATGTAATGCTTGATACCTACCTGTGGGGCAAAGTGGAGCGTATTTCACCGGAGGCGCCGGTTCCTATAGTAACTCTTACAAAAAAAGATTATCGGCTGGGCGGAGCGGCTAATGTAGCGCTCAATTTAAAGTCAATGAATGCTTCGGTGGCCATGTTTTCCGTAATAGGCGATGATGCAGACGGCAGGTTGCTTTTAGATCGGTTTGAAGAAGAAGGTATTGAAACTGCCTGGTTAATTAAAAGTTCCACAAGGATCACCACCAATAAATCGCGGATCATTAGTCGAAACCAGCAGATGATGCGGCTGGATGCCGAACTTACGAGTGACCTGGAGGAAGCTGACGAAAGTAAACTGGTGCAGGCGTTAACAGCTTATGTGGCAAAAGAGAAACCCAACGTTATCATTTTTGAAGATTATAATAAGGGTGTATTAACCTCGCAGGTAATAAAGTCTGTTATTGAAATCTGCCGGCAAGATCGTATTATTTCAACCGTAGATCCCAAGTTCAGGAACTTTTTTGCTTATAAGGGAGTTACCATCTTCAAACCAAACCTTAAGGAGGTTATTGAAGCGCTTAAAATTCATCCTGAAAAATTAACGCCTGATTACCTTCAACAAATTCATCATTCCCTTTACCAGGAACTAGGTCATGAAATTTCGTTGTTAACCCTATCAGAACACGGGGTTTATTATCAACAGCAGGATAGTGCTGGCCTTATTCCAACTCATATCCGGAACATTTCCGACGTTTCAGGTGCGGGTGATACGGTGATCGCAGTAGCCTCTTTGGTATATGCGTTAACCCGGGATATCTTGCTTACTGCAGAAACAGCTAATATTGCAGGGGGGCTGGTTTGTGAAGAAGTAGGCACTGTTGCAATAAATAAGGAGAGACTACTGCAAGAATGTAAACTATTGCTGAAATAGCGTTCAATCGTCGGCTACCAGTGACCAGCTTCTTTGTATTGAGGTTGTGGTTGGTTTCTTTTGTATCCTTGGTGTGTTAATTGTAATTCATTGATTAATTTCAATCAAGATACACTGAGTTGATTTTGTCAGCTTTACGAAAATTGATCGTCGAAAATCACACTACAATTAAAAATTTATGTCAGTTTTTACGTTGGCGATCCATGGCGGGGCGGGCACTATTCAAAAAGAGGACATGACACCCAAGCTTGAGAAGGCTTATCTGAAAGGCCTGCAGGAGGCGTTGGATGCCGGTTATGCCGTGCTGGAAGAAGATGGGTCGGCTATAAACGCGGTGAAAGCAGCCGTGGTAATACTGGAAGACAATATGCTTTTTAATGCAGGAAGAGGGTCAGTATTTACTAAAAAGGGACTGCAGGAGATGGATGCGGCCATTATGGATGGAAATAACCTGGCTGCCGGCGCAGTGGCGGGTGTACGCAATGTGCGCAACCCGATAGAGCTGGCAACTGAAGTGATGCGCAACAGCAACCATGTATTTTTAAGCGGCAAGGGAGGAAATGATTTTGCCATTCGCCAGGGGATAAAGCTTGAGCCGGATGAGTATTTCTTTTCGCAGTTCAGGTACGATCAGTGGAAAGCCATCAGGGATTCTGATAACTATTCACTGGATCATACGCACCAGCAAGTCGAAGAGCTGATGAAAGATAAAAAATTTGGAACGGTAGGTGCCGTTGCCTGCGACAGGAACGGCAATATTGCTGCAGCAACCAGCACAGGGGGTATGACCAATAAAAAATATGGCAGGATAGGTGACAGCCCGTTGATAGGTAGCGGCACTTATGCAAACAATAAAACATGTGCCATATCCTGTACCGGTCACGGCGAGGTATTCATAAGGGCCGTTGCAGCGTATGATGTCAGTTGTCTTATGGAATATAGAAACCTGACCTTGCAGCAGGCGTGCGAGGAAGTGGTACTAAATAAACTCGTACAAATGGATGGGGAAGGCGGCCTGGTAGCTGTTGACGCCAGAGGTAACGTGGCGCTGGTGTTTAATAGTGCCGGGATGTACCGAGGGTGCCGGAACAGCGAAGGAGTGAGTGAAGTGGCGATTTATAGGTAGCTGTCAGCTATCAGCCATCAGCTATGAGGGATGAGCTTTTGGGTTTGGAAATTCTTTAGTTTTTTAGGAAATTGTATGCGGTGAAGAATGTTTAAAACTTTTGTCTCAATATGTTAGCAGTTACTATCCTTGGGAACAATTCAGCGTTGCAGGCTTTTGACCGGCATCCCAGTTCACAGGTGGTAACATTGAACGACCAGTTATTGCTGGTTGACTGTGGTGAGGGTACCCAAACTCAACTTGCGCGATACCGGATTAAGCGAAGCCGAATAAATAATATATTCATCTCACATCTCCATGGCGATCACTACTTTGGTTTAATAGGGTTGATAACAAGCATGGGCCTGCTTGGAAGAGAACATCCCCTACATATTTATGCCCCGGCGCCATTACAGCAAATCATAGACTTGCAGCTAACGGTAAGCAGTACAGTTTTGCCTTTTTCACTTCATTTTCATCCACTGAGCGAAGGGGTTATGTTGCAAACAGAAAATTTAGAAGTGAGTACTTTTAAGGCTTTTCACCGTATTGAATGCTGGGCATTTGTTTTCAGGGAGATGAAGGCGCCACGCAGGCTGGAGGGTGATAAATTAAAACAATACGGCATACCTTCTTCTTTTTATGAAGAACTGCGATGGGGTAAAGACTATGTAACCATCAAAGGAGAGGTTATTAACAATGAATGGGTCACCGCGGCATCATCGAAAGGTAAATCTTATGCGTATGTTACAGATACGCTTTATGACGAATCTATTACCAGGAACGTGAAAGGAGTAGATCTTCTTTATCATGAAGCCACTTATCTTCATGACCTGGAGGAAAAGGCAAGGTTGCGGTTTCATTGTACCACCACCCAGGCCGCCACTGTAGCCAGGGATGCGGGCGCGCACCATTTGCTTATCGGCCACTTCAGTTCTAAATATGAAACACTGGATGATTTTGAAACGGAGACCCGCTTAGTTTTTCCTAATAGTGACCTGGCTCTGGAGGGAGTAAGTTACAGGGCGTAAGGGAATTTATCATGTATCTCCTGGAAAACAAGTGCTTACGAGATTACATGGTGAGCCACTGGTAAAACGCTGGAAATTCCTGTCTCCAGCAATCCTCGCTGTGATATCCTTCCGGTTTTATTACAACCTCTATCTCCGGTCGGGCATATCTTTGGATAAGGTCCACAACCTTTAGGATATCACTTATCATGGTTGCGTTTTCTGCTCCTCCTCCATAGAAATAATAGTTCTGATGTGAAAGTGTTTTCGGTTTGATTGATTTTACTACTGACTCAATATCCGGGGCAACCCAAAAGGAAGGAGAAAAGATCCCGATCCGGCTGAATATTTTTGGAAAAAATATTCCCGCATAAAAACTTATCAATCCGCCCATTGAGCTTCCTGCTATATAGGTATGCTCCTTCTTTTTTAAGGTGCGGTAATTTTTGTCGATAAAGGGCTTAAGCGTTTTTACAATAAATTCAAGGTAGGCCCGGCCCTCGCCATTTCCAAACTGATGGGTATCAAATGGATTGTATTCGTTCATCCTCAGGGCTCCGCCATTATCTATTCCCACTACTATGCAGGGATCGGGAAAAGTATTCAATGTTTTATCGATTTCCCATTCCCCGCTAAACGAAGTGGCCGCATCAAAGAGATTCTGACCATCGTGCATGTACAACACCGGGTACTTCTGTTTTGACTGGGCATAACCCGCGGGTAAAAAAATCCATATCCTCCTGCTGCGATTTAATTGGGGAATATAAAACGCTGGATCTAGTATCCGGACGTTTGCGGTGGCAGTATGAATAATATCTGTCATGATGTGTAACTATCGGCAGCATGGCAGTTCATATTTATTTGTTACTGTCGGCCAGGAACTGTTTCAGTTTTAAATGTTCAGTATCGCTAAGTGGTACAAGGGGCAGACGAAGGTTGTTGCTTATTAATCCCATTTCACTGAGCACGGCCTTCACGCCTGCTGGATTATTTTCACTGAACAGCAATTTATAAGCCGGTATCAGTTCGTTATTTAGTATCCTGGCAGTTTTGAAGTCGTATTTGAGGCAGAGGCGAACCATTTCGGTAAAGGTCTTCGGATAGCAGTTTGCGGCCACGCTTATAACACCTTCCATGCCACATGCGATCTGAGGCAGTGTAAGGGCATCATCACCACTTACTACTAAA
>JBBPYM010000288.1:0-2562 GCA_038199905.1 Chitinophagales bacterium
GATTCCGTCGAAAACTTAAAATCGAAATTATAAACTAAAAAAGATGTATCCTAAGCGTAGTTTGCAAGAGGAGGGGAACCTGAACACCCCAGCTCGAACCTCACTACACATCTCCCAGGTCCAATGCTATTACCTCGTGGTCAAGCAATCGAGGTACTGACAAAAGCAGCCTGCCATTTTTAATATGTTCTTTTGGCTTCTGCTCAGATAGCAACAATTGAACACCGCTTACTTTAATCTGATCCGGCGCGGTGAGCTTGCGGTTAGCGTTAGCATTTTTTAATCCGGTACCTGCGTCAACGCCAAAAACAGGTGACGACAATCCACCCGAATAAGCTTTAAAGTTACGCGTGTAATGTTCACAATAACATGTAATATTTCCCTGGTAAACAGTTCGCTAACCCCCGAAGGCAAGCCTTACAAAAACTCATGATCCAACCCCCTAAATATAACAATGCTTTCGAGAATAATGAGTTTGTTACTAATCTTTTCTGCCTGCCATAACGGGCATTAGTCAATCCATAGATACATCACCCCAATTTTCTAGCAAATGGATAATGCCTGGAGTCGGATTTCCCAGCGGCTGATAGCTGATGGCTGACAGCTGAAAGCTGTTTCCAGTTCCTTATTTTTGCGCATGGACTATTTTAAAAAGCTGCTTGACTTACTAAAAATGGAAAGGCACGAGGATCTGCAATCGTATGCGAGAATGACCGAATCTTCTTCTGTGTCCGAGCGCCGGGCCAATGGCATCACCTGGTACCCGGTAGCGATCCGCGGCTCTGAAATGAGTCGCGGCGATTATCTTACCGTGGAAGTAGAGCGTACAACTCACCAGGACATTCCCCACCAGCTTCGTTTTGGCATGCCGGCGGCATTGTTTTCGAATCATGATGCTAAAACCGACCGCGTTGATGGCATCATTTCCTACCAGGGTAATAACCAGCTTAAAATAACATTAAATACCGACGAATTACCTGAATGGTCGCGTAATGGAAAGCTGGGCATCGACCTGCTTTTTGATGACGCCAGTTATGATGAAATGCTGTCGGCGCTGAAGACCGCATCGGCAATCAATGAGAAAGAGGAAGGCGCCGCGCTCGTAAAAATATTAACAGGCCAGCGGCCGCCAACATTTCAACAGGAAAACATATTGGTTAACAACAACAAATTAAACAAATCGCAACAGGCGGCAGTACAAAAAATATTAACCGCCAACGAACTTGCCATCGTTCATGGTCCGCCTGGTACGGGTAAAACAACCACCCTTGTGCAAGCCATCAAAGAGCTGATAAAACAGGATAATAAACAGGTGCTCGTTGTTGCGCCAAGTAATACCGCGGTTGACCTTTTAAGTGAAAAATTATCTGAAGAAGGCTTGAATGTTCTTCGGGTAGGCAACCCGGTTAGGGTGTCTGAACGGCTTGTTTCACTTACCCTCGACAGCAAGATGGCTGCTCACAGCAGGATGAAAGAAATGAAGAACCTGAAAAAACAGGCCAATGAATTCAGGAACATGGCCCACAAGTACAAGCGGAGCTTTGGCAAAGCAGAGCGCGAGCAACGCAAGGCTCTTTTCGACGAAGCCCACAGGATCATGAAGGAAATAGCGAACACGGAACAATATATCATGGATGACCTTATCGGCAAAGCACAGGTAATTACAGCAACACTGGTGGGTTCAAACCACTACACCGTTAGAAAGCAAAAGTATCATACGGTAGTGATGGATGAAGCTGGTCAGTCATTGGAACCGGCTGCATGGATACCGATCCTGAAAGCGCAGAAACTGGTGCTTGCTGGTGATCATTTTCAACTGTCCCCGACCGTTAAATCGAATGCTGCTGCTAAACACGGGCTTAACATCACGCTGTTGGAAAAATCTGTTGCCCTCCACCCGGAAGCCGTTGTTTTGTTGGAAGAACAATACCGCATGAACACAGCCATCATGGGTTATTCATCCAAAGTATTTTACGAAGATGCGTTGAAGGCACACAAGTCAGTGGCCGATCATGTTTTATTTGACGGCGACCTGCCCCTGGAATTTGTGGATACCGCCGGTTGTGGGTTTGAAGAAAAACTGGATGGCACAAGCACGACAAATCCCGAAGAGGCAACGTTTTTATTCAAACACCTTACACAACTGGTTATCCAATTGAATACGTACTATCCACCTAAAAAATTTCCATCAATCGCCATTATTTCGCCCTACAAACAACAGATACAGGTATTAAAAGAACAATTGGTACACTCCCCGGAGCTTGTGGTGCATGGTGACAAAATTTCTGTGAATACGATCGATAGCTTCCAGGGACAGGAACGTGATATCGTATATATAAGTATGACGAGAAGTAATGCGCAGGGAAACATCGGCTTTCTTTCAGATATCCGCCGCATGAATGTTGCCATGACCAGGGCCAGGAAAAAGCTGGTAATTATTGGCGACAGTTCCACGCTTTCGCAGCTGCCGTTTTATTATGATTTTATATCTTATGCGGAACAGGTTAAGGGGTACAGGAGTGCGTGGGATTTTGTTTAACCGCAGAGAACAGCCGGAGAAGA
>JBBPYM010000289.1:0-7334 GCA_038199905.1 Chitinophagales bacterium
AATATTTCCCGAAAAATCCATTATCGAGATTTCGGATATTTTGTCGCCATAAGCCCCTAATAGCGCTCCGGAAAAGTTATATCGTAGCAGGAGATTAATTGCACCAGCGACCGAAAATGCTACTATCCATAGAGAAAACGCACGCCCAGAAGCTTTTTTCTCAAATAATAATATTAGAATTAATAAAGGGAGAATTATGATGGATTCATAAGCGGCTAATCCGATGAAATAACAGGCCGTTACAGCAAAGAGTTTGGTCCTCTCTTTCCTTTCAGACAAAAAAATCAATAGTGCAGCTATGAAAAAAGTGCCTGCCAGCGATGACCCACGGCCTAATAACCAAACAATTGATTCGTTATGAAATGGATAGGTAAGGAACAATACGCTCGCCATGAATGAAAAGCGTCGTTGTAGATTGACATCCTGAAACCATTTCCATTTTAAGCAAAATTGTAGTACAAGAAAACTGTTTAAGGCATGAATAAGTATGTTCAAAAGATTAAAACCAAAAGGATCAAAGCCCCCGATCAAATAATTCAAGTAGATAGTGCAATCAGATAATGGGCGAAAAAATCCGGCAACCCAAATTTTGTTTTCCAGGCACACTCTTTTTAGCACTACAAAGTCATCTGATACAAAGCTTTTATTTAAAACTGGTGCAAAAAGTATCAGCGATGCCAGGGCATAATACAGGAAATATAAAGAGTTATTCTTTGATGCTTTAGCTATGGCAATATTCATAGAAATTTAGGAAATCGTAAGTGACCCCCTGCTATTAAGCTTGAAAATACATACAATATTTTTATCAGCGCATCAGGTACATTTTTCCATAGCCTTTGTTGAAATATTTGTCAGTATCATCATCAGTGGATTTAAACTTATCCATCTGTTTTCCATTAAGCGTTGTTACGACCCTATAAATATAAACCCCATTTGCCAATCGCTGGCCAAACTGATCTGTACCATTCCATTTAAAATCAGTTATGTTTCTTCCGATATGCAAAGGGCCCAACTCGTCTTTTGTAATTTCCCGCACGATTTTGCCTGTAACTGTAAGTATTTGAATTTTCATGTTCTGAGGAACTTCAGCACCCGTTACTGTAAACACAAAGGCTGTTGACGTTGTAAAGGGGTTTGGATAATTCAGGAGATTGCTGATCATCGGTTTATTGATAATCCTGAATGAAACACGGTATTCAACCTGGCCGGCCTTGTTTCCACTCTTGTCTTTTCCAGTAACTATAAGTTCGTAGTCATCACCCTCAGCGCTGTACTGCTGACTAAAATAGGGCGCAAATTCTATCGTTGCCGTATTGTTGCCCCCGTTTTGTGCGGGTATAAATCTGAGCGTATCATTGTCAACTTTATATGTTCTGAGCGTTCTGTTAGCATCCGGGAAACGTACCTGAACTGTAAACAGAGAAGTGTCATTTAGTAGCAGGAATTTGGCTTCATCTTTTAACTTGATCTGAATACGTGGTTTGGCAGATACGATATCCCGGTTCAGGATGTGCTGACCATCAAAAGTTACGTCAAGTAAAGGGTTTACCTTATCTGGTTTAACATAAAAATTACGGTATAGAAAATTATTATAACTGTATTGTTCAGCCTGATCGTTGTCTGGATTAAAATCGACAAATAATGTATTCATGCCAGGATAATCCTTTGTATCGATGAAATATGAAAATGACAGTGTATCACCAATAACAAGTGGTTTCTTTTTGGGCAGGTTTATTTGATGAGAAACATTGTCCTTGTCTATGATGACTAGTTTAACTTTTACACTGTCAAAATTTGCCTGGCTGATATTTTTAAATGCAATGCCAAACTGCATTTTTTCACCTATTTCAAGGCTATCCTTTGCAGTAATAAAGATATTCGGAGCCAGGGCTCCCTCCGGCACAGGATCATAGGTAAGTCTCCAGTAATTTAGCTGATAGGGGGTTAAGGTCACAGAATCCACGTTACGCATTTTCAACTGCAGGTAGGGATACCTGTTTGCATTGACGGATGAAATATCCAGGTTCTTATTGTCTGAAGTCACTGAAAACAACACAGAACGATTTCCTTGCGCATCTGTTCCGAGAATATCTACAACAGGGAAATCACCAGAAGGCATTTCTTCCGACGAGCCGCGCCACGTAAATTCTTTCCATGTTTTGGCAGGTCCAAATCTGGGTGACGTTATAAAGCCCAGCGTGTCGGGAGTTGAACAATCAACTGCTAATGTCAGTCGGTCGTAAATACTTTGACTAAGCTGATATTTTGTTTCAAAAGACCGATCATCTTTTTTATATATCATCAGCCAGGATTTTTCGCTGTTCAATGAGTCAATCGACGACAATCCTGCTTGTAATAATTTATGATATAATGAGTTATTGGAACCAAATAAAGCCGTGTCGCTCCTCCAGGTATTGGAAAAAGAATTATTGACATTGTAATCAATACTTCTAATAACAACAAAAGTTCCTGCAGGTATTGAGTCCATAAAATCCATAATGTTCTTTCTACTTGCCGGAGTCATATAAGAAAATTCAAAATTATTCTGACGCCCCGGCTGGCAGTTTGCGCTTCCGCTCTTATACCGGAAAAGGTTATTGCCATTGTCATCCACATTTCTCCAGGGTTTAAACGTAACCTCATCAAAAACATTGAATAATAAAGACTGGCCTACACAGGCGCTCCTTATATCGCTGTTACCATTGACTGTGATTGTAAAGTCACTCTCGGTATTAGCACTTGAGGGATTGTATACAGTATTCCTGATAAAAAGGTTATTGATGCGATTACCAAATTTCCAATTCCTGGTGGATTCAAGGGATATTCTTTCACTCGCGGATTTTAAATGCTGATAGTAATGTGACTGATTAGAACCGGCGTAATTGCCTTTCAGGTAAATGAAGGAAGAAACGTTCCAACGAAAATCTGTACCGGCCGGAGGTACTAATGCAACCCTCCAGTAATAAACTGTACTATCTCTAAATGCTATCGCCGGATCAAACTCCAGCGTGCCACCAACAGAACTGACATTTTTTACCGCTTTCGTCGGAGAGTTAAACAGTTCCGTAGTATCAATCTCTAAAACGTACTGCTTAAGTGTACTAAATGGATTAGCAGTGGAAGCATATAATTTTTGCGCTGGATTATTTACAATGGCAAAATCATACGGAAATGCTGTTTTGGCTTCATCTTCAAAAATGAAAAATTCTTTCGTCACGGTATTATTGCCTTCCGATACTTCAGCTACATTATTATCCGCATCCACTGTAACAATTATTTTGTTAAGCCCTTTATCCCTGGTAGCAACAACGGGAACCACCACGTTTATCGAATCACTGTAATTAATTCCTTTTATTTTTTTGCGGACCAACATTTCCATAGTGCCATCCGGATATTGACGTTTTACTTCCACCACGATAGAATCATTTACACTTCTGCCGAGGTTGAATAATTTTATGGAAAGGTCAAAGTCATTCTCAGCAATGGAAATAAACGCAGGTGAAAC
This sequence comes from Chitinophagales bacterium, assembly GCA_038199905.1. Lineage (GTDB taxonomy): Bacteria > Bacteroidota > Bacteroidia > Chitinophagales > Chitinophagaceae > JADCRZ01. The sequence continues at coordinate 3,506 of JBBPYM010000289.1, forward strand.
CTTTACCTGTGGCTCTTCCACAATATAGTCGGGTTGTAATTCGAAATTCATTTTGAGGGCCGGGTCCCCGTGCAGTGTTACCTCCTCTGCCTGGATGCGTGCAAAAAAATCTGTCGGATCCGATGTTGAAACTACTTTCTGTAAAGCATCCTTATTTAACTGGCCCAAAGACGCACCATACAGTTTGCCGCCCATGTTCCGATAGAAATTATCAAGGTAAATGTTCAGGTAGTTAACAATACCCAGGTGTGTACTGGCTATAAAAGCAATTGCGCCCCGCTGTTTAGCCAGCACAAATTTCTCAGATAACGTTTCATTGAAAGTAAACCGTTGCGGATCAAACTTAAAAAAATTACCGGCATTACATCCGTTTACTGAAAATACGGGATACTTTCCCTGGTTGCTATAATTTTGCGGGTTATCCAGGTTGAACTCAAGTGTAGTGGATGAAGAGTGACCGAAATATGTTACCAGGCTTAACCCTTCTTTAAATAATGCCGCTATCCTATCGTTTGATAACTGCTCAACAGGATTGGTGGAAGTTTTACAAAAAACGGTTACATCAGTTCCTAATAAGGTGTCTTCAGCAAGCTTTTTATACCCCTCCATGTAATTACAAAGTACCGTACCAAGGTAGGTGTCGCTTGCCCCGGTTACATGTATGATATTTTTCATCCATAAGCGATCCTGGATTGTATTGGCCGCGGTCACCTGTACATTTTCGTACTCTTTAACTTTTTCAAGATAATCTTCAAGTTCTGTAACTGTAACCACGGATAATCTTCCGATAAGCGTTAATGGCGATGTTGAAGTTACACCCTGGGAACTTAACATGTTATCAGACGCAGGGTTCCCAAAGGATGGAACCAGGTTAAGTTTTTCCGCTAGCGGGTCTGCCTGGTTCATCCGGTACTCGTTGTATGAAACACCCTTTCCAATAAGGAATGCGTATTTAGGTAGCACAGAAAAACTAGCCCGGGCAAACTGTAGGAAATTTTTGATTGATAAGGGATGTTTTTTGATGCCAAATGCAAATTGATCTACCAGTTCATCGATGTTATAGATATGCGCTTTAAAGCTGCCACCAGCCGAGGAAGTTCGATAGTTCCTGTATTGTTCTACCGGGTTTGTTCCGTTGGTTCCGTTAAATAATATAGAGTTGGAAATTATGAGAAAATCCCCCTGGTTAGCGGCTTCTTTAAAGTTTATAAATGTCTTCGGGGTGAGGGAAGTAATATTTTTGACATTGGAAACGTCTTCGCTGACAAGCACAAGTTTACGGGCAGTAGTATTTCCTGGTAGAGCGAACCGGACCGTGGCCCCTGAAAGTTCACCCGTAAATCTCTCTTTGTATGTGAGGTCATACAGTACAGGCGGCTGGGAGCCAAAGCTAAAGTTTATGATTTCCAGGTAATAACCATCACTTTTCGGGGCGAGCTCAAAGGCAAATTGTTTTGTTCCGCCAAAGTTAAAAAGGCGCGGATACGAGATCTCATAAAACGATATTACCATCCTGTCTGTAGGAGTAACGGAACTATTAGCAAACTGCACATTGTTGATGCCAGAACTCAGGATACTTACGGGAAATGAAACCTGTGTAACAGTATCATTAAAATAATCCATCTGGGATTGCCTGACTAGCGAGTTGTTCACGGAAACTCTTACTGTCCGGATGTTTTGCGCATTGCCGGAAGCACCAAACTTTAGCGCAGCGGCTGGCCCACCAGAAAATGGAAAAAGATTGTCCATGGCGTCCACCCGCGGACCAGAAGGGCCGATATCACGCGTGGACCAGAACTCCCCTTTATCATACGCAGAGGAATAAACATATTCACCCACTACTTCCGCATAACCCGGGTTAATAATTTCTTTAAAATATTTGCCAGCTGTGTGGATGAAATAAGGACTAACCGGCAAAACGTTCCCGGCTATATTGTTAGCAACGTTCACCATCCTGAAATTGGTAGCCGCGGACGTGGTTAAGAAATAAACCACGGTATCAGTTTGAAGACTCAGTTTCTCGGAGTGTTGGTATTTGGGATTGCGGTACAGGGCCTTGTCAACCTTACCATCGTTAGGTTCTCCCCAAAATTCAATGTAGCCATTAGGCGGTATCACACCATTCCCTATGGAAGTGTATAAAGGCACCTCGACGCCGTTGCGAATAAGCTTAAACTGTTCGGCAGGAACACTGCCCAGACCAGCACCGTTCAATGCGGCCTGGCTGATACGATATACACCCCAGTCGGCTACTTTAAATTTGTAATAAACCTTGCTGAAATCGATCCACTCATTATTATACTGTTGTGCAAATGCGCCTGCACTAACCATTAAACATAACAGGATAATTATTCTTTTCATATTGTGATAAAAGCGGTTGTTGGTTTAATTACTATTGTGTTGCTTCTTCTTCAAATCGAGCTTCAAGGAAAAAATATGTGTATAAAGCGGGTTAGACTGATTGGCAAGATTTGTAAAAGCATAATCTACCTGCACTGTGGAAACTTTAAACCCGGCACCAATCGCCGGCTGGTAGATCCATACCTTTTTTTTATTGGTGATATCCGCATCGTCTAATGCCTTTTGAAAATTATTGATACCGGCACGAATAAAAAAAACTTCGTTGTAAGACGCTTCTACCCCCAATTTCGGATCAATGCTTACAGGGTTAAAACTCAGAATTGTGTTTCGCCGACCATCAAAAGTAATTGCCAGGTCCATTTCAGTTAAAAGGTTTATTTTTTCATTGATCTTGAAATTATAAGAACCTCCTGCAATCAGTTGTGGCGCGGTAAGCTCCGTTGATTTTACCGGGATTTCATTCTGTGTTACATAAAACACTTCCCGCATCTTCTCGTTTATGTTAAATGACCAGGCATTAAATGTTGTAGTAACGTCTCTTGCCACGATTCCTATTTTCAACCTTTGATCAGCGTACTGCAGGCCTGCATCAAAACCGAATCCCCAGGAGGTGGCAAACTCGCCGGCCTTCCGGTGAATGATCTTAGCATTGATACCGATATTTATTTTTTTTGTTTTTCTAAAAGTAACTTCTTGCGCCATGGAGAACAGAAATGCGTAATCTGCCGAGCTGAATGTGGTTATATTGCTAAAATTGATTGTTCCGTCCGGCTCAACCAAAAAAACAGTATTGGGAATATCATCCACTGCAAATCGCAGAATGGAAAGTCCAATGGTTCTTTTACCACCGCTAATTGGTACAGCGAGACTGCCAAAATCATATTTGCCGATACCGGCAAAATATTCGGCATGCATGAGATTTAACTGCGGGTACTCTTTTACTTCTGCAAGTCCGGCTGGGTTCCAATATCCCGCACTGCCGTCTTTTATGGAAGCCACCTGCGCGCCACCCATAGCTAGTCCCCGTGCGCCGGCACCAATATTTAAAAATTCGTTGGAATACTTTCTGAATTGAGCAAATGATTCAGCCCATGTAAAGCTTACTATACATATTGAAAGAAAAACAGGATATAGTTTTCTCATCAGATTTTATTTGTTAGTAATGGCTGTGGCCTTACCATTCCGCCTCGCCACTTACATACATAACACAAACTTTCGGTGTATGGGTGATAAATCTTTTTCACCTTTAATCAAATTCAAATTTCATGTTTATTAGCTGCACCACAAAAACTACCTTTTTACCTGGTTCTGCGGATTGTTAAGGCATTGGTAACGAGATACCGTAATCATTATTGCATTAAATCAGAATGATATATTGATTTACTTTTGTCGAAATTGAAAATTACGTCATGAACCTAATAGAAGAATTACGTTGGCGAGGCATGATACAGGACATTATGCCCGGAAC
>JBBPYM010000290.1:0-6372 GCA_038199905.1 Chitinophagales bacterium
CACTAAACGATTGTTGTAGATAGTTCATAAGCGAATAATTGGGGCGAGCTATCAGCGAGCAGCTATCAGCTATCAGCTATCAGCGAGCAGCTATCAGCTATCAGCTATCAGCTATCAGCCTTTGGCTTTCTTTTGCGCCCAAGCCATTAAAAGATATATGTTATGTTAACCAATTATATTCCCATTTTATCAAACCAATCGATCATTATCCTCCCACGACGGCTGATAGCTGATAGCTGACGGCTGACAGCTATCAGCTCTCCTCACGTTACTGCAAACTTCTTACTAAGCCATAAAGATACCGGCAATAGAATAACAATCACAACAGCAGCGTACAACGCACCGAAAGCCGCTGCCCAAGCCGCATTCATCAAGATGAGTGCCAGCACCCCGGCTTTCACGGCTTTACCGATATTGCTGCCGGCGGGCTCACGAATAGCTTTCAGTAAAGGCTTGAAGATCATCCAGGCGAAAGGTAAAAGAAAAATCAAGCTAAAAAGCAACATTCCCTGTTTGAAAGAAAAAAATAATATAAAGGCTATCACCAGGGTGTATAACAAACTGGCTGTGTAAAGAATAACCTTGCTGCCGCCATGCACTTCTCCACGGCTGATCATTGTGATGGCAGCTATATAAATTATCGGCACAATTGCCAATGCCCACCAGGTATGCAAGGCCAGGGACAAGATGCTGATACCTAGCAGTAGGTTAAGACCGCGGCATAGTCCCATATTTAACGGACCGGCAATGACGTGATGTTTGGCAAACCTGTTGTAAATCAAGGCAGCCAAAGCGATCAGTATCGCTATCATCCCGGCAACCAGAGATGATAAAAAAGCAGCTACGATTCCTCCCAGGAGTAAAGAAGTTCCAAGCAGCGAGGCTTCTGTTATTGTTATCAACCCACTTGGAATGGGCCGCTCCGGTCTTTCTGTTTTATCAAGCGCGGCATCAAATACATCATTAAAAACAACACCACCGCCATAAAGACCAATGGTTGCAAGGACCAACAGCATTACGTTTGGAAGATAAGCATACTGAAAGGGTTGTTCTGTAAACAATCCCGCAATAGAAATACCGGCAAGTACATCAGCTATGGAAGTCACAATATTAGCCGGGCGCATCAGGCGTAAATACCCCGTTGTTTTTTTCAATGGCAGGACTTTTTAACGGATGATGATAGAAGACTTGTCGATCCTTGGTTGCTGGCCACCTCTTAAGATGGTATTGCCTTCAAATTTCTGACTTTGATCTATGCCGCTGACCGATGAGAAATCCTCTTCCTGGATCTGGCCACTCTGTCCGAAAGCAGTGATAGCGTTCCGGTAGGTAACAAGTTCAATATCTTCCTTACTGATGCCCTGAACTTTCATCAGCGCTGCTGTTTTTGGTACTGCGAGCGGATCGCTAATGCCCCAGTCCGCCGCCGAATTGATGATAATTCTTTCGGTACCATATTGTTTTATGATCTCCACCATTCTTTCGTTACCCATTTTTGTAAATGGATAAATGGTGAATGCTGCCCAAAAGCCACGGTCCAGAACATCCTTTACGGTTTCCTCGTTGTTGTGATCTATGATCACCATGTGAGGTTCAAGGCCATGTTCAAGGGCAATATCCATACTACGCTGGGTACCCTGTTTTTTATCACGGTGTGGTGTATGAACCTGCACGGGCAGTTCGGCTTCCTTTGCCAGGTCCAGTTGCAGACGGTAGTACTTGTCTTCCGCAGCGGTTTGGTCGTCATAACCTATTTCGCCAATGCCAACCACGCCCTCTTTGTATACAAAAGACGGCAGGATCTCCATCACCTGTTCAGCAAGTTTCTCATTATTTGCTTCACGCGAATTGAGGCCAATGGTACAATAATGTTTGATACCAAATTGCGAGGAACGGAAGCGCTCCCATCCAATTAAACTGCTGTAATAGTCCCTGAAACTGTCAATGCCTGTTCTGGCCTGGCCCAGCCAAAAAGCAGGCTCAATGATCGCCACAATGCCGGCATCAGCCATCGCCTGGTAATCATCGGTGGTGCGCGAAGTCATATGAATATGGGGATCAAAGAACCGCATGTTAGCGTTACCGGCCAGGTCAACCAGTAAACCTGGCTCCTGCGGGTGTTCATTGTCGGGATTTGTAGGGCAACAACACATAATAAAATGGATTTAAAATATTAGGCTCTAAAGCGAGCTCCAGTTCAGCTTATTTGATTTCACATCTTCTAATATCGCAGGTTCTTTTTCCACCAGTCGCCTGGCAGGCTCATAGTTGCTGTGATAACATGCAAGAACGGCGGCACGCCTTTCGGTTATATGCGCATCCTCAAACAATTTTTCAATGTCGGAAATATTCTTTTCATCGATAAACTTACATACAAGGCGCCACAGTTGTGGGTTTACAGTACGGTGTGCAGCCTGGCGCTCATGCGCATAATCAACCAGAACGGATGCGAGCGGCTTGTTCGCCCTTTCATCAAGGCCTACAATTCTGTTTACATCCTTATCTGTAAAAAAAGCTTTTAAAACCAGTTGGTTCCAGGATGGTTCGGGAAGGTATTGGAAAGGATAGGAATTTTGATACATGATGGCTTCAAGGACGGTTCCGATATTTGATCTTATGCCCTCGGCGGTGCGCAGTATCCAGCTTTCAGGATAATGTAACACCGGTAGAAAGGAATATAAAGCCGACAGTTCGTTCATCTCTGCATCCCTGAAGAGTCCCTCCACCTTTTCTGAATATATGTTTTCGTCGGAGTTGATGCTTGCAACCAGGTAAAGCCGGCATACCCTGTCAATCGCCCAGCCTTCAATCATAAAACCATTAAACTGCTCAACTATCTGATCAATTTCTGATTGTGAAATATCTGTAATTGCCCGGCCAGCTTTCCGGGGGACGGCGCTGAAGGAAGCGTTAAGCACAGAGGTGCCGGATTCTTCATTAATCAGTTTGCTCTTTTCTTCCAGCCAGTTAAATGTAACAGTCGGTACCTGTCTTTTAATTATAGGGACAAGTAATGATCTCAACAATTTTCCTTTATCTTCCATGTTACAATAGTTCCCCCGTTTACTTCACCGTAAAATAATTAACAGCCAACGCAGCGCTGATTATCAGCAGTCCGAAAAATTCCCTCGTTTTTTCAATATAAGGTTTTGTTGCCTGCATGCTCTCCACAATACTGGGTCTTTTGTACACCATGATCCAGTCTCGTACCCCATCTTTTGAAAAGAAAAGATTAATGGCATAAATGAGGTAAAAGGCAATCGCTACCAGGTAAATTATAGGATAGAAGTATTTAAAAACAGCCAGGCCGCAGCAGATTGAAGCCACCATATAGATCGGGACCCATAACCAGGAATCTTTGTCATTCATATTAACATACGCGAAAAGCGCGAAAGAGATACAGAAAATTCCATTTAAGATGCTTAGGCCCATGAGTTATTATATTTATAGATCACATACAATTTATAAAATTTCAACAATTTTGCCTGAAAGAGTTAGTCATCAATTCTAAGAGAAGAAAAGGGCCGCAGCAACTGTCAACTGGTCAGAGAATAATCTTCACTATGATCCGCGAAGCCTGTTCGATCCCGTTACCAGCCCTGGACACTTTACAAATTTATTAAGATATCAGTTAATAATGACCCTTATTTTATCCATTTCTGGTTTGACCGTTCCCACGTACTATCCATTTATAACTTGTAAGCGCCTGCAGACCCATTGGCCCTCTTGCATGTAATTTCTGTGTACTTATCCCGATTTCAGCGCCGAGTCCAAATTCTCCCCCGTCGGTAAAAGCGGTTGAGGCATTCACATACACCGCGGCGGCATCCACCACCTGTAAGAATTGCTCAACATGAGCCGCGTCTTCCGAAATTATCGCTTCACTATGCTTTGAACTAAAAGTATTTATGTGCTCAAGCGCTTCTTCAAGGCCACTAACCGTTTTTATGGCTAATTTAAGCGAGAGGAATTCTGTGCCGAAATGCTGCTCACTCGCCGGGTTCAAAAGGTAAGGAAGATAACTTCCAGATAACGCTCTGAAAGACAGCGGATCAGCAAATACTTCTACCATTTTTACTTCGAGCGGTTTCATTAATGCAGGCAATATATCCAGCCTGTCTTCATGAATAATAAGGCAATCAAGAGAATTGCACACACTTACACGCCTGGTTTTTGCATTGGCGATAATGGCTGCTCCCTTTGCGAGATCTGCAGTCTCATCAAAATATGTATGAACAATGCCAGCCCCGGTTTCGATAACCGGGATTTTAGCGTTCTCCCGCACATAATTGATAAGCTGCTGGCTGCCTCGTGGAATTACTACATCTACCCAGCCGATTGCTTCCAACAGTATTGTCGTAGAATTTCTTTCTGCAGGTAAAAGGTTCACCATGTTTTCGTCAAGGCCATGCTTTGCCAGCAGTTCCTTTATGATCCTTATTAGTGCTTTGTTGGAAAATTCAGCATCACTGCCGCCTTTTAAAACACAGGCATTGCCTGTTTTAAAACACAGCACAAAGGCGTCGCAGGTCACATTCGGTCTTGCTTCATAAATGATACCAATCACACCAATAGGGACGCAGATCCGGGAAATTTGCAGGTTGTTCTCGTGCCTGGTGTCAGACAAGATATTACCCAGCGGACTTGCGAGCGCGGCTACATTCCTTACGTCTTTTGCGATAGCGCTGATTCTTTCCGCCGTAAGTTGTAAACGATCGTAACGAGGATCCGTGCGTGGCATATTCGCGAGATCCTTTTCATTTTCGATTAAAAGGTAGGCTGTTTCATGTAGCAGGCTTTGCGACAGGTCCTGCAATACTGCGTTGATAGTTTCTGTAGATAACACACTAAGCTGCCTGCTCGCTTCCCTTGTGCTTTTAAAAAGATCCTGGTGATCCATATCAATGATTTTCCTGGCTTAAATATAAATAATCGTAGTGAACCAATGGTTTTTGGTTTTTCTGGCCGACGATCTCAACGGCCTTTTCCGAATTGTATTCGGCAATACCAAGACCGATCAACTTTTCATCTTCATCAACAATTTTGATAATATCCTTTTTTTTGAATTCCCCTTTTATACTGATGATGCCGATGGGCAGCAAGCTTGATGCTTTTGCACCCGTTAGCGCTAATTTAGCGCCATTGTTTACCTGCACCATCCCTTTTGAATATTTATCAGTATGGGCGATCCATCTTTTCTTCCCCGACACTCCTTTGAAAGGCAGAAACCTCGTGTGTTTTACAGTGCCTTCCAGTATCTTTTGAATGATTCCATCAACAGTGCCGTTTCCGATGTGAACGGCTATACCTAACTGCGCGATTTTACTCGCCATATAACATTTGGTAAGCATGCCTCCCCTGCCGAAATTAGATTTTTTCGTGGTTATTATCGACGAGAAATCGGTTATGGAAGAGTCCAGTTCTTGTATGATCTCAGATTTTTCATCCGATGGGTCGCCGTTATATAAGCCGTTTACATTTGAAAGGATGATCAAAGCGTCTGCATTGATCATGGAAGCAATGAGACCGGCAAGTTCATCATTGTCTGTGAACATAAGTTCGGTGATGGAGATAACGTCATTTTCATTAACTACTGGGATTATATCATGTTGCAATAAAATCTCAAAACAATTGTGCATATTCTTGTAATGCAGGCGATCACGAAAATCATCCTTGGTAACAAGTACCTGCGAGCAAACCAGTTGGTGCTTCTTAAAGAGTTCGGAATAATTATTAATGAGGGCGACCTGGCCAACCGACGCGAGTAGCTGCCTGGCGGCAACAACATCAGATTTGGGTTTCACTCTTACCAGGCCCTTGCCGGCAGCGACGGCGCCTGAAGTAACAACTACCACCTGGATATCCTGCTTTTTTAAAGCCGCAATTTCATCGGTGAGTAATGTCATGCGCTCCAGGTCGGGCAGTCCGTTTTCTTTGCTGAGAACATTAGAACCTATCTTGATTACCAATTTTTTATACGAACCCGACATGCAATTTATTTTTTAGCAATACACACTACCGGTTTAGCAAAGTGCGCCGCGAATTTACATAATAATGCCTGAACTACCGAGGCAAGTTGAACCACGAAGGCAGGGAGGCAAGGAGGGAACCCGGAAGTAAGACAACTTGAGGAGCAGCCGTTCTTTAAAAAACCGTGTCTCTTCCGTGCCTCTCTGTCTCCGTGGTTCGACATGGTATTAAACCACGGAGACAGGGAGCCACAGAGGGAACCCGGAAGTAGGACAACTTGAGGAGCCGCCGTTCTTTAAAAAACCGTGTCACTTCCGTGCCTCTCTGTCTCCGTGGTTCTAAATGGTATTAAACAACTTATACAGGGAGGCAAAGAAGGAACCCGGAAATTGGAGAAGTTTA
>JBBPYM010000291.1:0-6812 GCA_038199905.1 Chitinophagales bacterium
CAAAGAATCGGCAATCATTTTTACCATCGCATTATTACCGTGTTCGATAATGATATTTTTGGGCAATATGAACTGACCGCTATTCTTAACCATGGACACCGGTTCGGGAATAATGCTTACTGAAGGTGGTACGGACTGCGCGAAAATAAAGGACTTTAAACACAGGAATAAAAACACTAAAGAGATCTTTTTCATATTACCGCTGATGTATGATAAATAATAAGCCTGAAATTAATGAATAATATTGATCTTAATTAAGCCAGTCTGATGATGAACCAGGTAAATGGTTCTGTGTTTGTATTTAAGTAGTTACTGAGGAATAGAAGAAGGAATGTTTCCCGGCAATTACCGACCTAGCTGTGAACCAGTTTCGGTTTATTGTGTTAACAGCCTCTATAACAGTTATCACAACATATGAAGCAAGACTATAAAAATCACGTCAGGTATTACACGCCTCATCATTTTATATTTTATCCCCTTGCCTTAGTGGGCCTTGGGGTAGCAATACGCGGTGTTATGACTCACCAGGAAGATACCAGGGAATGGATCATGATAACGGCATTGTGGATCATGATGATCTGGGTTTCCTTTATGTTAAGGCAGCACTATGCTTTAACAATACAGAACCGGGTTGTTAGAATGGAAATGCGGTTTCGTTATTACACCTTAACGCAGCAAAGGCTTGAGCTTATGGAACAACAGTTAGGTTTCGGCAGAATTGCCGCGCTTCGATTTGCTTCTGATGAAGAGCTACCTGGTTTGCTTAAACGTGCCCTTGCTGAAAATCTTTCCGCGAACGATATCAAAAAGTCGATTGTCAACTGGGTAGCTGATGATATGAGGGTGTAATCAACTCTATTTAACGGAATGCTTCTGCTACAGGCCGTTTTTTAACCGCAAAGTGCACCAAGAGGAAGCTCAAAGTAACGCAAAAGTATTTTCTTTGTGCCCTCCTTTGCGCTTCCTCTTGGTGCACTTTGCGGTTAAAATAAATCTATCACTCAGAATCGCTACCTGCAACACCAGAGTTCCGTATATTTAGAAATATCAACAGATTACCATGAAACAATCCCTGTTTATAATATTGATAGTTCTTAATAGTATTTGTAGCTTTTCTCAAATCAGGATCGATATCAGCAAAAAGGCAGATGCAATAGAACAAAAAGTGATCACCTGGCGCCGTGATTTTCATGAGCATCCTGAACTCGGAAACCACGAAGTACGCACATCCGCCATTATTGCGAAATACCTGCAGTCCCTGGGTTTTGAAGTGAAAACAGGCATAGCCACCACTGGCGTCGTAGCGATTCTTAAAGGTGGCAAACCCGGTCCTGTGGTTGCTTTGCGTGCAGACATGGATGGCCTGCCGGTAATTGAACGCACACCAGTTCCCTTCGCGTCAAAAGTGAAAACAACTTACAATGAACAGGAAGTTGGGGTAATGCATGCATGTGGTCATGACAGCCATATGGCAATATTAATGGGTGTAGCGGAAGTACTTTCATCTATAAAAAAAGACCTGCGCGGCACCGTTAAATTCATTTTTCAACCGGCCGAAGAAGGCGTCCAGGCAGGTGAGAAAGGAGGAGCTGAGGAAATGGTAAAACAGGGAGTTTTAGAAAACCCAAAGGTTGATGTTATATTCGGCTTACACATAAATTCCCAAACGGAGGTTGGTACCATAACATATCGCCCCGGTGGCACCATGGCGGCTGTAAATGATATGCAGATCATTGTTAAAGGAAGATCCTCACATGGCGCCTATCCATGGTCGAGCATCGACCCAATAGTTGTGTCCGCGCAAATTATTACCAACTTGCAAACCATTATCAGCCGCAACCTGAACGTTACGGAAAACCCGGGTATCGTAACAATTGGCGCCATTAAAGGAGGCAATCGCTCTAACATTATACCGGAATCGGTTGAAATGCTTGGCACGGTACGCGCCATGAGTAAAGCAGATGAAGAAATGATCATCGCAAGAGTTAAACAGGTAGCTACAAAAACTGCCGAAGCAGCAGGAGCAACGGCCGAAGTAAAAATCCCCTTCAGTAATCACTATCCCGTAACTTATAATGATCCTGCCCTTACAGAGAAAATGTTGCCGACGCTACAGTTTACGGCGGGAGCCTCCAATGTACTTTTAAAGCCGCCAGTAACTGGTGCTGAAGATTTTAGTTTTTACCAGGAAAAAGTGCCGGGTCTGTTTTTCTTCCTGGGCGGCATGCCAAAAGGGGGCGACAAACTAAAAGCACCAAGTCATCATACTCCTGATTTTTTTATTGACGAAAGCGGCTTTACCCTTGGTGTTAAAGCACTTTGCAATCTTACCCTGGACTACATGGCTGCATCTAAGTAATTACAGCGACAGTACTATCAATCAGCCATGGCAACCAGCAAATGAATAAGTTGCGTAATAACACTGGTGATTGGTGCGGTTGATAAGGATATTTGATTTATTTCTTTGAGGTTCTTTTAGAAAATCCTCATCAGTCATTGCAGTGGGTTTAACAAACCAATCCTCCGGTTACATCTGGCACATATATTCACGCATGGTATCGTGCACGGTTTTCCAGCATAACTCTAATGCTTCAAAAGAGGATTTCTCCAGGCGTCACTTTTCCGCGCTGCGCAATACTATAGGTAAGACCCTTCAACAAACCCAAATTATGAATGATTTTGGAGCCGAGGCAACACAAATAGAACCCACATTCCCGGCTTAAATTTCATCAGAGACAATTTTATTAATATTAGGACGTGATCCAATTACTTCAGCGGTAGTTTTTCTGCATTTTCCGCGAGAAACTTGCCGAATGATTGTAATGCAGGATCAAGCTCCCTGGTAAAATCAAGGCTACGTTTTGCGGCAAACTCGTCTGCAAAGTCGTGGTAGAATTGGAACATATTTCCCAGGTCGTCGGCGCCGGGAAATCCCAGGCCACGGTAAGCGTCAAACGAAATCTGCTGATAGGTAACCTCTTCTCCCAAGGCGGTGCTAAGCGCAGCAGCCATTTCATTTCCTGTAAGGTGTTCTCCGGCGATTCCGACGGTTTGGCCTACCATCTCCGCCCCTTTTTTGAAAATGCCGTAAGCAGCTTTCCCAATATCCTGGGCCGCGATACCTGATAATTTTTTATCCCCAATAGGAAAAGTAAGGACCAGCTTTCCTTCCGCATTTCTCTTGGGACCCATCCCAAAATAGACCAGGTTGTCCCAATAGAATGAAGTCAACAGATAAGTAGTCGGAACACCGTAGTCATAGAAAAATTTATTAGCTTCCCCTTTGGCGTCAAAATGTGGTACTTTATATTTTCCCATTAGCGTTGGCATGCGGTCGTCGTTTAAAGGAACATAGTCCCTTGTGTTTTCCAGCGTTGACCAGATTACATGATGCAGGCCTTCATCTTTCGCGGCGCGCGCCATGTTTTCCGCTTCTTCCAATTCTTTTTCGGGGGAAAAATGCGACCAGAAAAATGTAACAAAATACGCTCCAAAGGCTCCTTTAAGCGCAGCCTTTACACTCTCCAGGTCATCAATATCCGCGCTTACCACTTCAGCACCACTATTGGCAAGTTTTACTGCTTTTTCTGAATGAATATCCCTTGTTACCGCACGAACGGCGAATTCACTTTCAGGATCTGATAAAATTGCGCTAACCAATCCACCACCTTGCGCCCCTGTGGCACCAAATACAACAATTGTCTTTTTTTCTGGCATCTGTTTGCTTATTTTAATGACCAATAAATTTGAATAAATATACAAAACCTTATATACCAGAAGCAGGTTGTTATCTATACATGCTTATCCTCCCCGCTTGCCCAAATAAAATGACAGTTAGTGCATGCTGCCAGTGGCGTTTTTAAAATCTGCACGAACACTCTCCCTGATATTTTTGCGACCGAGCAGCAATATCAAAAAGCCAATTAGAGAGGTGCAAGCCATAATTGCCGCCATGGGAACAGGGGTTCTGGTATCAAAAAGACTCACAGCTACCGATGCCAAAGAACCCAGGCCCATTTGCGTCGCCCCCATTAATGCAGAAGCACTGCCGGCGTTCTTACTGAAGGGGGCCATTGATAAGGCAGCAGTATTTGGATTGATGAGTCCAAGACAACAGAGATAGATAAATATTGTGGCAATAGTACTTTCTAATCCCAACCAGCCGCTTGCGGTTGCCATGATAAAAAATGCCCCGATAAGCACCTGGCTTGCCAATGCGGCAAATACGATTTGCTCGCTGCTGAATTTTTTCAGTAAAAGGCTGTTGACCTGGCTGGCGCCAATAAACCCGATCGATAGGAATGCAAATATCCAACCGTACACTTTTCCGCTAACCTCGAAAATTTCCATAAAAACAAGGGGAGACCCTGAAACATAAGCAAATAATCCGGCGAAGGCAACCGCACCGGTCAATGCATACGTATAGAACTGTGGCTCTTTAATAACCAGTAAAAAGTTCTGAATGATGGGTTTAGGCTTAAGTGACATGTTCACATCAGCCTTGTAACTGTCTGGTAAAAAAATGAATACCGCTATTATGATCAAAACTGCCATTAATGCAAGAATGATAAAAACCGATTGCCAGCCAAATGCAGCGGTAACATACCCCCCAATGGTCGGTGCTATCATGGGTGATGTACCCAATACCAACATGAGCAATGAAAAAACTTTTGCATTTTCATCAACAGGAAAAAGGTCACGAACCATGACAATGGATGCCACACCTGCCGCACAACTTCCGATGGCCTGTACAAACCGGAGGATGATAAGCATTTCAACAGTCTGTACAAATGCGCAGCCCACAGAAGCAAGCACGTACAAGCATAAACCAACATATAGTGGCTTTTTCCTGCCAAACCGGTCCAACAGCGGCCCGTATAATAATTGCCCGGCAGAAATGCCAATAAAAAAAGTTGAGAGTGTAAGCGACACCTGCGCGGTTGTAGTATGCAGGTCCGCTGCAATCGCCGGAAATCCCGGCAAATACATATCGATAGAAAAAGGACTTAGGGCTGTGAGGGTTCCAAGGATAAGGATTAGGGTAAAATATTGTTTAGAACTCATCTCAGTAACATTTTCCATTTCACAAAAATACCCGAATGCATTTAAGTTTGTTTACGCACTTTATTTAAATATTTATTTGTAAACTTCTTCCGAATTGGCCGTTCAGAAGCGATCTCTGCGAGAATCCTGACCCTGTTTTCCATGAGTTAAAACAAGCAAATGTTTAATAGAAATCAACCTGATTAAGCTTTATCTTTAGAAATACAATTAATCCATGTGCCAAATTTAACAATAGCAACTAAAAAAAAAATTTGGTTTTACGGTTTTGCATTGCCCTTATTCGCTCATCTGCTGGGATGGGGTTGTCTTACAATCAACGCCCAGGTTTGCCCTCCGAATATTGATTTTGAAAACGGCAGTTTTAGCGGATGGACGCCTTATGTAGGCACGGTAGCGGCAGTAGGCAGCCAAAATATAATCTCGCTGTCACCATCTGGCGGAGCAGTAGGTGACAGGCATACAATGATCACAGCAACAGCTGTAAACGACGTAGATCCATTTGGTGGCTTTCCGGTAAATTGCCCCAATGGAAGTGGCCATTCTATTAAACTCGGCAACACTTCGGGCGGTGGCGAAGCTGAAGGCATCTCTTATGAATTCGTTATTCCCGCAAACGCAAATACCTATACGCTGATATACAACTATGCAGTGGTGTTTCAGGATCCAAACCACCAGCAAAATGAGCAACCAAGGATGGAAATAGAGGTTTCCAATGTTACTGATAATACCATCATCAGTTGTGCTTCGTTTAGTTTTTTTCCGTATGGTTCAACACTTCCGGGTTTTACGATCTCTCCTAACCCGGGAAGCACAACACCCGTCTGGACCAAAGACTGGACCGCCGTTTCCGTAAACCTGGACGGCAATGCAGGAAAAACCATCAAACTTTTTTTCAAGACAAGTGATTGCACTTTCCGAAGGCATTTCGGATATGCCTATATTGACGTTAATTCAGAATGTAGTGGAACATTTGTTGGAGCTACTTACTGTAAAGAAGATACTGCTATCAATGTGGTGGCACCTTATGGCTACCAGGGTTACACCTGGTACAATAAAAACCTGACGCAGGTACTCGGCACGCAGCAGGTGCTTACACTGAAGCCACCACCTCCAACAGGCACCGTCATTGGTGTGAAACTAATTCCGTATAATGGTTATGGCTGCCCCCAAACTTTGTACGCGCAGCTCATTGATACTTTGACTGTAGTGGCAAAGGCAGGCAACGATGTTATTTCCTGTAACCGAAGCCCGGTGCCCATTGGCACCCCTCCGAAACCGGGCCTGGTTTACAGGTGGAGTCCTGCTGCCGGCCTAAGCAATCCAAATATCGCCAACCCGTACGCAAGCCCGGACACTAATACAACCTATGTTGTTACCACAAACCACGACGGGGGTGGATGTATAAGCACTGATACCGTGCTGGTTAGAGCCAGCATCATCGATAATACTTTAAAGCTTTTAGGGAAACCAATCTTTTGCTCCGGCAAAGGTGATAGCGCTGTATTACAGGTGCAGCACACAGACAGCATTCAATGGTTCAAAGACAATGTTCCCATAATCGGCGCAAATACTACTAAATTAAAGGTTTTAACCACCGGGCAATATCACGCGATACTTATTAACAACAAGGGTTGCAGCATCAGCACGGCAAGCCAGTACATAAGCATTTCTTCAATACCGGTGGCAGGCTTTGTACCCCCCGTTAATCCTAACCAATGCCTTGTAGGAAACCAGTTTATTTTTAAAAA
>JBBPYM010000292.1:0-4186 GCA_038199905.1 Chitinophagales bacterium
AATGGGGCGAAAATGAATTATGTGCCAAAAATGCCGGAGGTGCTGCACGCGACACCACTTATTAACCCCGCGGGTAAATACACATTAACATTTAAAGTGCCTGATGCCCCTGGTGATTACCCGTATATCTGTACCTTCCCTGGGCATTGGCGCATAATGCAAGGCGTTATGAAGGTGAGGTAGCTGTCAGCCTTCAGCTATCAGCTATCAGCTATCAGCCATGGTCGAATCCTGCGGGTTTCTTAAGTGAATCTTTTTAATTTTTAGTAAGCTAAATACGCTTTTATGAGTAAGGGGAAAATAAATGTTGCAATTATCGGGTTGGGTTTTGGTGCTGAGTTCATACCCATTTACCAGCGGCATCCTAACGCTGTTATGTATGCGATCTGTCAGCGGAATGCAGAGAAGTTGAAAGAAGTTGGTGATGCATTTGGCATTGACAAACGGTTTACTGACTATGATGAACTTTTAAAAGATCCTAATGTAGATGCTGTTCATATCAATACGCCTATTAAGAATCATGCGGAGCAGTCCCTTAAAGCATTACGTGCTGGCAAACATGTTGCCTGCACGGTGCCGATGGCTACTACCGTAGAAGAGTGCAGGCAGATCGTTGAAGCCGTGAAGGAAACGGGACTTACTTATATGATGATGGAAACCGTGGTGTACAGCAGAGAGTTTCTTTTTGTAAAGGAGATGTATGATAAAGGGGAAATGGGGAAACTGCAGTTCCTTCGTGCCTCACACCAACAGGAAATGGCGGGATGGCCAGGTTATTGGGAAGGACTTCCACCAATGCATTACGCTACCCATTGTGTTGCGCCGGTAGTGGCACTCGCAGGGGCCGATGCTGAATATGTTTCCTGTTATGGCTCTGGCCGTATTGATGAGAACCTTATCGAAAAGTATAATTCGCCATTTGCGATAGAAAGTTGTCATATCAAGTTTAAGGACTCGGACCTTGCAGCGGAAGTAACACGCTCGCTTTTTAATACAGCCAGGCAGTACCGCGAGAGTTTTGATGTGTATGGGTCGAAGAAAACCTTTGAATGGACCTTGGTTGAAGATGAAGAATCGATTATACATACCGGTGAGTCGCCTGAGAAGGTAAAAATTCCAGACTATGCGCACCTGTTGCCTGCTGAAATACAATCGTTTACTACTGGAGGTGTGTATGATGCAGAGAGCAACCAGCATCTTTCATTTATCCAGGGGGCAGGTCATGGAGGTTCACATCCACACCTTGTTAATGCGTTCCTCAATGCGTTGGTTGAAAAGAAAGAACCTTTCCCAAACGCGCGGCAGTCAGCAAATATAACATGTGTGGGTATTTTGGCGCACGATTCTGCCATGCAGGGAGGCAAACAAATTAACTTGCCGGATTTTACGGTAGCGCAGGTTTAGCTGAAGAGAGATTTTGTTGTTAGTTCAATGCCTTGTGCGTTCCAATCAAATATTTAAAAACTCCTTACGGTAATCGGAAGAAATTTTGAACCTGATCTTCTTAAACTGTTTATTAAAGTTTGATAGCGTGTTGAATCCACAATCATAACAGATGTCTGCTATTTGCTGGTCGGCATCTGTTAAGAGTTTACAGGCATGCTTAATCCTGATCTCTGCTATAAAACCGGAGAAGGTTTTATTATTTTTCATGGTAAAATACCTGCTGAATGAGGTAGGGGTCAGTGCACCATCCCGGCAATTTCTGCCAGCAAGACTTTCTTCCTGAAGTTCTTCATTACATAATCATACACAATATTGATACGATCTGTTTCGCCTTGCTTGAAAGGATCGTTGTAGGAAGTATGAGAGATAATGGTACTGTTTGGATTCTGCAAGTAATTGCAGGATCTTCAATAACTGTATTAAACCGTCAAGACCATTTAATTTTGTAAGTTCTTCCAGCATGGATATTGCCTGCAACTTTTTCTCACCATAAAAATCCAGTCCTACCATCGATTTTTGAAACAGTTTTTTTATTGTCACCATCTCTTGTTTTTGCAGCAACTGTTCACCGGGAAATTGTTCAGGCAGGTATACCACAATGCCTCTTGTTTTAAGCTGGCTGTTTTTTTCAAAATACTGTTCATCGCTACGCCAGAGATGCGGCAGGTGGGGACCTGTTAAGATCAGTTCGCCAGGGCGAAAACGTTTAATGCTGTCGCCGAAGAACCGCGTGCCGTGACCTTCCAGCACAACAAAGAGTTGGAACTCGGAATGTGAGTGCCAGGTTGGGTCAAAGTGTTTTTCTTTGAGGTCTCTTATAACAAAAATGTGAGAATCAGGTATTGTAGATTTATGAACAGCCGTCTTCATTAAAATTTTTTCTCCTGGATGAAATGTAGAATAATTCCATGACATAATTTAGTCGGTTTAATTTTTGGCGGCGGGCAGAATCATCGCTTCATGCTGGAACTTCTTAGGGTTAACGCGGGTTCAAGTATAATTTTGGGAGTAAGTTGATCGTAGAAGCTGTTTTTTCCGGCAGGTTAAAAAACAGTTTTGCGGCTTCTTCACCCATGCGTGTAGCCTTCTGATCAACGGTGGAAAGTGCCTGTGTAGTGTATTTGCTAAAAGGTTCATTCGCAAAACCGATTACAGCCACATCTGCCGGGATATGCATGCTGGCTTCTTTTAATGCCTGCATAGCACCAAGGACATGGAAATCTTTCACTGCAACAACGGCATCCGGTAATTGAGATAAACTAAGCAGGCGGTTCATACATTCCCTTCCGGATTCAATGCACAATCTACCCTGAAGCGCAAAAAGGTTTCAACGCCTTTTTTTAACCTCGGTAAATTCATTTGATTGGTAGATAATAATGTATAGTTATTTTTGCTGCCAATCTTTTCTATGCCGTGCACCACGGAGCTGAAGAAGTTTATTTCAAGATCTGGGATGATAACGTCGATTGTTTTTGATTTTCCGAAACGAAGTGAGGACGCGATATTATTACGTTGAGGTGATGTTCAACTGGCGGGCTATGTCGTGGATGGTCACCCTGGCAGTAGTATTTTCAGCAGGTTTGCAAAACATCTGGCAATCGTTTAACTGAAATTAGCGTTTTAATAAATACTGCCATTAAGTTTGCAATTAAAGCTGATAGCGAAGCTCTTACAATTTTTCAATCAGTCGGCAGCTAGCCACGAAATGATTTTTCCGATCAGACCATAGTTTAGATTTTAAATTGAGCTTCCAATATAAAACTATCTTTGAACTGTGTCCTTTAAAGGAAGGGATAGTTCATTAGCAGCGTTAGCTTTTCAAATGCCTGATATGAAAAAAATCACCAGTATTATTGTCGCTGCCATGACCTTCTACATTGGTACCATGGCACAAAAGGTCCCGGCTATTTTGACTAATGTGCAGCGGCCGTTGAGATCTGCCAGCAGTCCATTTTACGTGAGTAACAAAGTTCCCCTGGAGCAGTTGTGTTTTTTGAAACTGCCTGTTGGCAGTATTCAACCGAAGGGATGGATACTCAGGTATCTTGAGCTGCAACGTGACGGGCTAACCGGGCACCTGGGTGAGATAAGCGCATGGCTGGAGAAAAATAACAATGCATGGTTCAGTGGTAACGGCCAGGGTGATCATGGCTGGGAGGAAGTACCCTACTGGTTAAAAGGTTATGGTAATCTTGGGTACATTCTTAAAGATGAAAAAATTATCAGTGAAACAAAGTTGTGGCTTGAAAAGGTTTTTATGAGCCAGCGTTCGGATGGCTATTTTGGTCCCCAGGTTATTGAGAAAGATCACCAGAACAACAAGGGAAATTCACCGGATATATGGCCGAATATGATCATGTTATGGTGCATGCAATCGTATTATGAATATTCGAAAGATCCCCGTGTTATTCCTTTCATGACGAAGTATTTTAAGTGGCAGTCTACTGTGCCGGATGATAAATTGCTTGAGATATATTGGGAAAATAGCAGGGGAGGGGATAACCTATACAGTGTTTACTGGTTGTATAATCGAACTGGTGAAAAATGGTTGCTTGAGCTTGCTACAAAGATCCATCGAAACACTGCCAACTGGAAACAAAAAAACAACCTGCCCAACTGGCACAATGTAAATATTGCCCAATGTTTTCGTGAACCAGCTACCTATTACATGCAGACCAAAGATAGCCGCGATCTGCGGGCCACCTATAATAATTTTCACCTGGTAAGAAATTTATACGGG
>JBBPYM010000293.1:0-4271 GCA_038199905.1 Chitinophagales bacterium
GAATCATTAGGATTTACCAACACAAAGAATCTCGAAGGCGGCATGCTAGCCTGGGAGGAACAGGGTGGGGCGGTGAAATAAAGCTCTCAGCTATCAGCCGTCAGCTATCAGCCTTTGTCCATCTTGGTAAAGACCGCCGTTGCCAATAACACTCTGCTCATACAATTCATCTATAGTCAGGATGTTTGAAAATTTGGTAGCTGAAGGCTGATAGCTGAAGGCTGATAGCTGAAGGCTGAAGGCTATTACAACTTAATCCCCACCCCCAACATCCAATTTAAACCCGCCATCGGGAAAAGGTAATTTTCTGTTTGTACTCTCCCTCCATCTACGTAACTGTAAGTATAACCGTTCGGCTCATAGTTTCTGTTCAGCAGGTTATTTACATGTATTGTTATGTTCATCTCTTTCAATATGGCAGTTTTTACTGTATACGCCAACCGCAGATCCTGCACATAAAAGGCCGAAAGGCTCCTTGTCTTGTTGCTGGTATTATCCAGGAACTGTCTTCCAACGTATTTGCTGATCAGGCTTATCTCCCCATTTTTTATAGGTTGAAAACCAAGGGTTGCACTACCGACGACATTTGGCGAAAAAGCAATGTCTGGTTTGTCATACACCGTCACCTTTTGACCGCCGTTGTCATAGTCATCGATAAATTCAGTAAAACCATCTATTTTATTTCTGCTAAATGCAAGATTGCCACCAGCACTGAACCAGGAAGAGAGTTTCACAGCACCCTGCATTTCAATACCTGCCCGGTAACTATTTGAAATGTTAGTACGGGTATAAGCACCCACATCGTTTATCTTTCCTGTGAGCACCAGCTGATCTTTATACAACATGTAGTAACCTGTTATTCCCCATGAAAACCAGGATGCTCTTTTTTCCACGCCTAGTTCAAAGTCATGTAAAGACTCGTGTTTAGGCTGGTTAGTAGCGCCAGCCTCAAAATCATCCCTGTTAGGTTCTTTGTTCCCTACAGCATACGACAGATAGGCGTTCAGACCATTGCCGGTATAATTAATACCGCCTTTGGGATTAAAAAAATCGTACTTGTTTTTTACCAGCAGTAATGGATTATCCCTGAAGCCGTTCAGCTCATAGTTGACATGCCTATACTGAAGGTCGAGGAAGGCTTCCCATTTCTGCGACAACTTTTGTTGAAGCTTTACATAGGCACTGGCATCTGTTTTAAGGGCTTTAAGCATGTACCATTGATGATTGAGTGGCACGAATTTCTCGGCCCATATTACTTTGCCGAAGTGATCGCCGTCGTACTGGGTGATGCTGCTGCCGAGTGTTAGCTGGGTGTTTTCCTTCCTGTATTGAAGCGATAAAATATTACCGTAATAATAATTATCTAACCACAACTGGCGGACCAGGTCGGTTTCACGGATCGTATCCGTATTTATGATCGTATTGGGAAGACCATAATCAGAGAATGATTCGCCGGCCTTGTATTGTTCATAATATCCCTTGCCACGTGTTAGGAAAACAGCGGTATTGAAAGATAAGTAGTTATTAAATTGGTGATTAAAAAATAACTGGTAATGATCCTGTTGGTAGTTGTCTGTCTCATTTTCGTAGGGATCGCCCGGCTTTTCCGTTCCGGCGGAATTAAAGGTCCGGCTTTTGTTAAGATCTTCCTGTAAGATGCCATTCCAGGCCTGGTAGGTTTTTTCTTTGCCCGAAATTATGTTCAATCTTAATGTCGACTTTTTATTAATGTAAGCCGTGGATAAATATAAGGAGTGGAGGTTACTGCTAGCCCTGTCGATAAAACCGTCGCTGGAAATTTTTGATAATCTTGCGTCGATCGTAAAATGATCATTCAATAATCCTGAGCCTGCTTTAACGGTGTGTTTCCAGGTGTTAAATGAGCCGAAGCTGTTATTAACTTCTGCGTAAGGATCTTCAATAAATTCGTTGCTGGCGATATTGATGGAAGCACCAAAGGCGCCTGCGCCATTGGAGGAAGTACCCACCCCCCGCTGGATCTGGATGCTGCTTAGCGAGGAGGCAATATCAGGCATATCAACAAAAAATGTTCCCTGGCTCTCGGCATCATTATAAGGAATTCCGTTAACGGTAACATTGATGCGGGTGGGGTCGGAACCTCGGATGCGTATGCCGGTATAACCTACACCATTGCCAGCGTCAGAATTTACCACTACCGAAGGAGATTGGTTTAGCAGGAAGGGGAGGTCCTGACCCTGGTTATTTTTTTCAATTTCTTTTTTCGTGATATTGGTTTTTGTAAAAGGTGATTTCTCCCCGGCACGTATAGCACGGATTTCAACGGGCTGCAGAAAAAGATTGTAACGTTCCAGTTTGAATACCGCGGTGTCGGCTGTAAATGCTGTGCGGGATTCGTGTTTTTTGTAACCAATGCTGGTAATCTTAACAAGATAGGAGCGCGGAGGGATGTAAATACTAAACAAACCCCGACCGTCTGTGACTACGGTGCCATTGTTTTCAAACTCCACCGTAGCGCCGGGAATTGCTGTGCCGGTGCTGGCGTCTGTTACTTTGCCGTGAAAGGTTTTTTGAGCGAATACTGTTACATGCATTAAGATGTAGCATATCGCCAAAGACAATTTTTTCATCATTTTGTTTTTGATGTTACAACCAGCAATTTGTGCTGATTAAAATTGATTTGGAGAAATGCTGCGTAAGCGAAGTGAAGAAAACGAATATGTTGACTACCTTCCCTGCGCAGGCATTACCCTGTTCAGGTTCTACGGGTATTATCTCAGCCGGCCTGCCATCTGGCGGTCAGCACCCCGAGGAACTGTTATTAGATCGCGACAAAGGTATGTGTTTAGTTTATAATTAATACTGTAACATTTGGTGATAACAGATCGTATTGAATTTGGATGCTAGCACGAAGGGTTTATCGAACTTGTAAAATTTTAGTATGTTTAAAACTTTGTTTTTTGTAGTGGTAGGTTTGTTTCTTGGAATGGGTTTGCATGCTCAAAAAACGATCATCAGTGACGCTAATGCGGAGCGGCGGTCAGTGGGAAATTTTTCTTCAATAGATATTTCCGGGGGTATTGACCTTTATTTGTCACAAGGCGATGAGGACGGCATTGCGGTCAGCGCATCAGATGCGCGTTATGTAGAGTATATTAAAACTGCTGTATTTAATGGGGTTCTAACGATATCGTACCAGGGAGATGGGTGGAAATACAGGTCAGGGAACAGGAAGATGGTTGCCTATGTCTCCTTTAAATTGCTGACTGGCATTAACGCGTCGGGTGCGAGTGACATTTATGTAAACGGTTCTCTGAAAGCGGATAAGTTTAAATTGAAACTTTCGGGTGCCAGTGATTTTAAAGGCAGTGTTGATATCAACTCCCTGGATCTTAGTCAAAGTGGTGCATCAGATGCCACCATTTTAGGTAAGATAACACATCTTGTTATAGAGGCCAGTGGTGCGAGCAACTTTAAAGGCTATGGTCTTGAAGCAGAAACCTGCGATGCGAAAGCTTCAGGAGCCTCTGATATAAAGATCGCCGTCAGTAAAGAATTGTATGCCGAAGCCACTGGCGCAAGTTCTATCAATTATAAAGGCAATGGGATTGCCAAAGAAGTACGGTCCAGTGGTGCGAGTAACATCCGGAGAAAAATGTAGTGAATGTTAAAGAGCGAGTGACCAGTTATTATTTTATAATATTTCTTGGTAGCAATACATTTTAGCGTTACTTTTGCCCTCCACACATCGCGAAGTAGAGCAGCGGTAGCTCGTCGGGCTCATAACCCGAAGGTCGCTGGTTCGATCCCAGCCTTCGCAACGTAAAGAGCGGTTACAGAAATGTAGCCGCTTTTTTTATGCGCTTTAGTGCCATTGTACTATTTCTGACTGCTGAATAGATAATTACAACCTGCTTTCTTAATTTTTTTAACTACAGGGCGCACAAAGAAGGCACAAGGGACACAAGGAGACGCGAATTATTATGATCAGTTCCTCATTCAAAAAGGTGTTTCTCAACATAATCAAACGGTCTTAGTGTCCTTAGTGCCTTCCTGGTGCCCCTTGTGGTTAAAAAAAGATTAGTCCTCAACCTGCTTGTTATTAAGATGCTTTATGGAAATTTTTTTTAACCACAAGGCGCACAAAGAAGGCACAAGGGGCACAAGGAGACGCGAGTTATTATGATCAGTTCCTAATTCATAAAGGTGTTTCTCAACATAATCAAACGGTCTTAGTGTCCTTAGTGCCTTCCTGGTGCCCCTTGTGGTTAAAAAAAGATTAGTCCTCAACC
>JBBPYM010000294.1:0-8407 GCA_038199905.1 Chitinophagales bacterium
AGTGGTCCTTATTGGTAACTGTTTCGATGCTGGAAGGGTGAGCCGAACCACCCCCTTTCATGTATAAATAATCCTGGCCCACGGAATCAGATTTCAACAAGCTGTCCTTAATGCCATATCCTTCAATTCCGGGCTCCAGTAAAACTGCGCCAGCGCCATCACCAAAAAGGATGCATGTGGTACGGTCAGTATAGTCAACAATGGCGCTCATTTTATCCGCGCCAACGAGTACTACCTTTTTATATCTGCCGCTCTCTATCAGCGCTGCGGCGTTTGTAAGACTAAATAAGAAACCAGAGCACGCTGCGCTCACATCAAAGCCCCAGGCATTTACGGCCCCTACTTTCCCACAGATGATATTTGCAGTTGCAGGAAAAAACATGTCGGGAGTTACCGTGGCGCAGATCAAACAATCAATTTCAGCAGGGTCTATGCCCCTCTTCCGGCAAAGATCAAGCACGGCAGGCGCCCCGAGATCGGAGGTAGCCTTACCTTCACCCTTTAATATTCTTCTTTCAATAACACCTGTCCGGGTACGGATCCATTCATCATTGGTGTCTACCATTTTTTCCAGGTCGGCATTCGTAAGTTTATCTTCCGGAACAAATCCTCCTACCGCGGTAATGATAGCTGTGATCTTCTGGCTCATTTATGATCGTTGAGTATGTTTGAAAATTTTGTAAAAGTAATTGAAAAGTTCAAGAGTTTACTGCCTCAATTTGGATTAAAACAGGAGCCATTTGAGAATTAATCAAGGCCGACGGGGCCATAATTTTTTATAAAACCGGCTTGTTAACCTGGAACTTTCTTACTTGCCAACTTTCCCTTATTTTCGCAGCTATGATCGCTTATGTGAAGGGTAACTTTGTGTATAAAACTCCGGCGCTTGTTCACGTTGATGTAAACGGTGTTGGATATGAAGTACACATCAGCCTTAATACATACACTGACATTGAAGCTTTAGACAAGGGTATTTTATATACTTTTCTGCATATTAAAGAAGACTCCCATACCCTTTACGGTTTTTTTGCAGTATTAGAAAAGGAAATGTTTACCAAGCTCCTCAGTATCAGCGGGGTAGGTGCCTCTACCGCAAGGATGATGCTGTCATCTATGAAACCAGACGAGATAGCAAGAGCGATTGTACAGGGAAATGCAAAGCTGCTGGAAACCATCAAAGGCATTGGTAAAAAAACAGCGGAACGGATTGTACTCGAATTAAGAGACAAATTAAGCAAGCAGTCCATCGAATCAAATATTTCTACCGTTATTAACAATACAACAGAGCAGGATGCGTTAAATGCTCTGGTGTCACTGGGTATCGCCAGGCCTGCCGCCGAACAGGCGGTTCGGAAAGTGATGGCAGCAGGATCGGTAGAAAAAGTGGAGGATATCATCAAACAAGCATTAAAAATATTATAAGCCTATCGATCCTTTATTTCTACCTAACTATTACTGGGAAAAAAGTCTTGTTTCAATCTCTTACCAATATTTTTCGTGCAATCCTTTTGTGTGTCGCTGTATTACTGTATGGCTTCGACGCTAGTGCAGGCAAAAATTTCCAGGACACCACAAAACCAGGGAAAAATGCCGATACATTAATATTTCCCCTGCTTGACAGGAGAGGAGATAAAATTTCCAACCCCGGCAAAAACACATTCGACCTGCAGGATCCGGCCAATATCACCGATTCTATTGAATATGACCCTGCTACACGTCAATACCGGATTGTTGAAAAGGTCGGTAATTTCTACTACCGCAAACCTACCTATTTAACTTTTGATGAATACATGCGCTTGGTAGCACGCAAACAGGAGGTAGACTATTTTAAAAAACGCTCCAACATATTAAGCGGACTCAATAAAAGTTTACTTAAACCAAAATTATCCGTCACCGATAATTTATTCAACCGAATTTTTGGCAACGGCAAGGTTGAGATCCGGCCACAGGGTAATGTAGACATTACTGCAGGTTATGAGGGGCAGAATATCAAAAATCCAACACTCCCCGAACGAGCGCGTAAAAACGGCAACTTTGATTTTGATATGGATGCCAACTTAAGCGTAATCGCCAACATTGGTGATAAACTTAAGCTTCCTATCAACTACAATACGCTGGCAACCTTTGATTTTGAGAACCAGTTGAAGCTGGATTATTCCGGTACGGATGATGAGATCATAAAACGTATTGAAGCAGGAAATGTGTCCTTTACTTCCAAAGGCTCGCTCATCCCGGGGGCGCAATCCCTGTTTGGTTTAAAAACGCAGCTTCAATTCGGCAAATTATTTGTAACTGCTGTGCTTGCCAACCAGCGGGCACAGCGGCAATCGCTTGGATTGCAGGGCGGCGCGGCATCGTCCATTTTTGAATTCAGAGGAAATGATTATGAAGAGAACAGGCATTTCCTGCTTTCTCAATACTTCAGGAGCAACTATAATAAAGCAATGGGCAGCCTGCCGGCTGTAAACTCGCTGGTGCAGATACTCCGCATAGAAGTGTGGGTAACCAATCGAAACGGGTCAACAACAG
Organism: Chitinophagales bacterium; assembly: GCA_038199905.1. Taxonomy (GTDB): domain Bacteria; phylum Bacteroidota; class Bacteroidia; order Chitinophagales; family Chitinophagaceae; genus JADCRZ01. Next base: position 2,530 of record JBBPYM010000294.1, read on the forward strand.
ATACTCGTGATATTGTTGCTTTGATGGACCTTGGTGAAAAGAACTCCTACCAGCCACCGCCGGTTATTAATTCACAGACTAACCTGGAATATCCCTTTAATGATGCCAATGACCTTTACAGAAGGATCATCAACGACCCAAGCAGCAGGAACTCCTCTTTTGTTACTTCTAAATTAAGTTCACTGGGATTGAGACCGGTACAGGATTTTGAAAAAACTTTTGCAAGAAAGCTTACCAGTTCGGATTACTTCTTTAACGCACAGGTAGGTTTCATTTCGCTGAATCAGCCTTTGCAATCAGATGAAATTTTAGGGGTTGCTTTCCAGTATAGTTATAATGGCAAGATCTACCAGGTTGGTGAGTTTTCCCAGGAAGTTTCGCCGGATACTACCAATGTTCAAACCGGCAACCAGAAAGTTATCTTTTTGAAACTACTGAAGGCTACGTCTCAAAGACCAAACCTGCCTATATGGGACCTGATGATGAAAAATGTATATGCGCTAAAAACTACCGATAACAGTTACCTCTCAACCATCCAACCCGCCGATTTTAAATTAAACGTATTATACGAAGAGCCAAGCCTGGGACAGAAAAGATATTTACCCGAAGGTCCCAAATCCGGCATCCCACTCATTTCTGTACTCAATCTCGACCGGCTTAATAACCAGCGTGATCCTCAGCCGGATGGGGTGTTTGATTATATTGAAGGATTCACCATAATTTCGAACCAGGCGAGAATCATCTTTCCCCTGCTTGAGCCTTTCGGGCGCGATCTCGACTCTATTGCCTTTTCCGGCGCGACACCCGAATTGAAAAACAAATATATTTATTACCCCTTATATGATACCATTAAGGAAATAGCAAAAACATACGCCAACCTCGATCGTTTTATTATCAGCGGCACTGCCAAAGGGCAGTCAACCTCATCAGACATTTCGCTCGGAGCCTTTAATGTGCCGCAGGGATCGGTAACGGTTACCGCCGGTGGACGCGCCCTTGTTGAAGGAGTGGACTATACCGTTGATTATAACCTCGGCACCGTAAAAGTTATTAACCAGGCAATTACAAATTCTGGTGTGCCGGTAAGCGTAAATTTTGAAAACAACGCAGGCTTCGGAATCCAGCAAAGAAATTTCTTGGGGCTGCGGCTTGATTATATGGCAAAGAATACCGCAAAAGAATCACTTTCTTTCGGCGGTTCTATGGTAAGACTGGGTGAGCGCCCCTTTTTTACTAAAACAAATTACAACGAGGACCCGATACGTAACACAATGTATGGGGCCGATTTCAGTTATCGCTCTGAAATGCCTAAACTAACACGCCTGCTGGACAAACTTCCTTTTTATAACACCAGCGAAATGAGTACCATCACCGCTTACGGCGAAGCCGCTTTGCTAAAACCCGGTCACCCGCCGCAGATTGGCAAGGGCGCCGCCGGACTATCCTATATTGATGATTTTGAAGGTACCCGTAACAGCATCGACGTGCGGTTCCCATTGATTAGCTGGTCACTCGCTTCTACCCCGCAGAACAACGGTTTGTTCCCCGAAGGAGCGTTGACCGATGACCTGGCTTACGGATATAACCGGGCGAAGATTGCCTGGTATAATATCGAGCCTAACCTGCAGGATTACCGTGGTACAAATAATCCGGTAAAGGATTTGGGCGTTGATTATTTTACAGATCCTCGGGTACATGCGCTGTTCCAGCAAAAATTGTTTCCACAAAAAACCACTGAATTTGGACAGGCTCAGACAGTCACTTTTGATCTTGCATATTACCCTACTGATAAAGGACCGTATAATTTTGACGCGCGTAATGGCAGCGTAGCCGCCAATGGCCAATTACTTAATCCAAAGGAACGGTGGGGCGGTATCACCCGTGCGCTCGACCAGGTAGATTTTGAAACCGGCAACGTTGAATTTATAGAATTCTGGTTACAGGATCCTTTCCTGAAAAATCCGGCAAGCTCGGGTGGACAGTTGTATTTTAACCTGGGTAATATCTCAGAAGATGTGCTGCGCGATGGCAGGCGCTTTTTTGAAAATGGTTTGCCTACGCCCAATATCCAGGCTGGTGTAGACAGCAGCAGCAAGTGGGGTAAAGTTCCCTCAAACCCTATCCAGGTAACACAAGCTTTTAGCAACGACCCTACAGACCGGCCTTTCCAGGATGTTGGTTTTGATGGATTGGACAACGAGGCAGAACGGGTGAAGTTCCAGGATTACCTTACCCAATTGCGCAATAACTTTGGCGCCAACTCGAAAATATACCTGGATGCATTAAATGATCCTTCCAGCGATGACTTTAAAAATTACCGGGATGCTGATTACGATAAGCAGCGTGCGGGTATACTTCAACGTTATAAAAGTATCAACAGTCCGCAAGGCAACTCACCAATTGCCGCCAGCAGCTCTACCCTTACAACTGCCTTCACCCTTTATCCTGACCAGGAAGATCTCAACCGGGATAATACACTGAATGAATTGGAAGAATATTTCCAATATAAAGTTGACCTCGTTCCCGGTAAACTACAGGTTGGCCAGAACTTTATTACAGACATGCAGGCGCTTACTTCCGATGTGCCGGGCTCCAAGGAAGAGAAATGGTATTTGTTTCGAATACCCATTGCCGAATATGAACAGAAGGTGGGTAACATTCCCGATTTCAAGTCGATTCGTTTTATGAGGATGTTCATGACCAATTTTGAAGATTCGACGATCTGCCGGTTTGCAAAACTGGAGCTTGTTAGAAATCAATGGAGACGATTCACTTTCACTGTAGATACCACCGGTCAGTATAAACCATTGCCCACAACCGGATCCACCACTTTCAACGTGCTTGCGGTAAATGTGGAAGAGAACAGCCAGCGCCAGCCCATTCCTTATGTTATACCTCCAGATATAGAAAGAGTACAACAGCTAAGCAATAACAATGTTAACCTTTTACAGAACGAGCAGGCCCTAAGCATGCAGATATGCAACCTCGCGAACCAGGATACAAGAGGTGTTTTTAAAACCCTAAACCTTGATCTTCGCCAGTACGGCAGGCTGCAAATGTTTATTCACGCCGAAAGTGTAGCAGGCACAACCACTCTTAAAAACAATGATTTGAATGCAGTGATTAGGATCGGGAATGATTTTATCAGCAATTTTTATGAAGTGAAGATACCGTTGCGAATCACGGGTATCACAGTAGACCAGTTCAAGGATTCCCTCGTATGGCCAAAGGCTAATGAATTGAACCTCGACCTCCAACGTCTCACTGCATTAAAGGTTAAGCGTAACAATACTACGGCACCCTCTACCTACTACCGCGAAACGGATGCTGATGGGAAAACCTATGCGATCATGGGGAACCCGAACCTTGGCGAAGTGCGTGGCTTTTTCATGGGTATTCAAAATACTACCATTGAAAGTATCTGCACCGAAGCCTGGTTCAATGAGCTCCGATTGTCGTCAATTGATGAAAACGGCGGCTGGGCCGCACTTGGCAGAGTAGATATGAAACTTGCCGACCTCGGCACCCTGTCGTTCTCCGGTAATGTAAAGAGTCGTGGTTTTGGTACGCTCGAACAACGGGTGAATGAACGAGCGCGCGAGGATTTTACACAATTCGACCTTGCCACAAACCTTGAACTTGGTAAATTGTTGCCCGCAAAGGCCGGGATATCTATACCTGTATACGCCGGCGTTTCGCAAACGCTTACTACTCCCGAGTACGATCCTTATGACATGGATATCAAGTTGAAGGATAAGATAAGTGCGGCTCCTGCAAATCAAAAAGATTCCATCCGAAGAGATGCGGTGGATGTGCTGAATACCACAACGATAAATTTTACCAATGTAAAAAAGATGAATGTATCAGGCAAAAAGCAACGATTGTGGAGCCCGGAAAATATTGACCTGAGTTATTCTTATACCAAAACACAACGCCAGAACCCCCTGATAGAAAGTGAAGAAGTGGTGCGCCAGCGAGGTGGCCTGGGATACATGTATTCAGCAACACCAAAATTCGTGGAGCCGTTTAAGAAAATGATCAAATCGAAATCGGCCTGGTATGGGCTGGTGCGTGACCTAAACTTTAATCCTTCGCCCGCATTACTGAGTTTCCGGGCAGATGTGAACCGCCAGTTCGGTGCCTTCCGTGCGCGTAATGTTGGCGGCCCAAAGAATACCATCCCCGAAACCTTTGATAAATATTTCACCTTTGACCGCCAGTACAATATGAGATGGGATCTCACAAGGTCAGTCAGCGTTGACTACTCGGCCATCAACCGGGCACGGATAGACGAAGAACCGGGAAGGCTTGACAAATTTGGCAAAGAAAGACTTCGGGAGAAATTCTTCAAAGGCGGTCGCAACACTACTTTTGATCAGAACGCCAATATCACGTACACGTTGCCGACTTCAAAAGTTCCATTGCTGGATTGGACCAATGTGCAGGTAGCCTATGTAGCGCGCTTTAACTGGCTCGCAGCGTCGCTGGATTCGCTTGCAAAAAGTCTCGGCAACTTCATCGCCAACGGACGCGATAAAAAGGCGATAGCAGAACTTGATTTTACCAAGTTGTATAACAAGTCCAGGTGGCTGAGGGCGCTGGATTTCGACGCGCCACCACCACCACCGGCTCCTGCTGTTCCACCAGCAGCTTCCGATTCAACAGCAAAAGGCAAAAAGAAAAAACGCGATCCAAATGAATTGCCCGATATACCAGGAAGTTTAAAATTTGTTGGCCGCCTTGTGACTTCTGTAAAAAGAGTAAGCATAAATTACACTGAAACAGGTACCACTAACCTGGCAGGATACGTAGACAGCACCCAGATACTGGGTATGAATTTCCGGAGTAATTCACCTGGCTGGAATTTTGTTTTGGGTGCTCAGCCGGATACGAACGCCATTAACAAGTTTGCAGAAAGGGGACTGTTCACCAGGAATCCACTATTCAATACGTTAAACAGGCAGGATCATAACCAAAAACTCAGCATTCATGCTACGGTTATCCCTCTCCGTGACCTCAACATCGACATCAACCTTGACCGGACATTTGGAAAGAGTTATTCAGAACTATTCAAGGATACCATAGGCTCGCCTACCAGTGAGCTTGTAAGGTTAAACCCATACACTGCGGGCAGTTTCAACGTTAGTTACATTTCTTTTCAAACCATGTTTCAAAAATTTTCTTCCAACGAGGTTAGCGCCACGTTCAAACAGTTTGAAGCAAACCGCGTGATCCTGTCGCAAAGAATAGGAAAGATGAACCCATACACACAAGGGATTGTAGACGCGGATGGCTACGCAAAAGGATACGGCAGATATGCACAGGATGTGTTGATTCCGGCCTTTATTGCAGCCTATACCAAACAGGATCCTAACAGCATTACCTTGTTAAAACAGAACAACCCCAATATAAGTTCTAACCCGTTTTCAGGTATTAAGGCGATGCCCAACTGGAGGGCCACTTATACAGGGCTTTCCAGAGTATCCGGACTGGAAAAAATATTTACTAACGTTAGTATCACCCATGGCTATAACAGCAACCTGATGATGAATAGTTTTAATTCTGCGCTGTTGTTTTCTGACCCCTCTATGTACGGTCAGCCGGGGTTCGTGGATACGATATCGGGTAACTTTGTTCCTTACTTCCTGATCCCGAATATTTCTATCTCTGAAGCATTTGCGCCACTGATTGACCTGGACATTACGCTAACTAACCAGGTTACTGCCAGGTTTGAATACAAAAAGTCAAGACAGCTAAGTCTTAGCCTGGTGGATTTTCAGTTGAGCGAATCAAGGTCTACGGAATTCGTTATCGGTGCAGGCTGGCGCAAACGTGGTTTCCAACTTCCTTTTAAAGTGCCGTTTACTAAAACTGATAC
>JBBPYM010000295.1:0-16466 GCA_038199905.1 Chitinophagales bacterium
GGTGTTAATAAGGTAGTGATTGCTGGCAGCTGTGAGGTATGGGGCATGAGTAGTCTCAGCCTGCGAATAACGTTTCAGCCCTGTAGGGCCAGTATGGGCTCATGCGAGCTCCCTTGTAACCCATGGCCGAAGCCCTTGGTTAATTTATGCCAACCCTTCAGCGTTGAAGACAAAGTTTTTTTTAACAAGAGCTGGCAGGTCAAGACTTACAAACTGGAATCTGCTCAAAATATATAAGAACTAATTAGACCCGCCCACCCTGTTTTGTTCATCCTGCGCACTACTTGTTTTCCGACGCTGTTGGAAATTCTGGCCTTTGTTAAAACCATAGGTGAATGTTAAACCCACCCGCCGGTTATCCCACCTGTTAATAACAAGTGCATCGATATTTCCGTAGTTGATCACCACCCTTGAATTTTGAATATAAAACGGGTCGATGATACTTAGTTTAAGTGTACCATTGTTTTTTAATATCTGCTTGCCAAAGCCCAGGGAAAACACACCCATCGGTTCAAGCAGAAACATACCCGTTTCCAGGCTGCGTGTCATGTAAAAGCCAGAAATTTCAGCAGTCCAGGTTTTTGCAAACCGAAACTGCTGGCTGGAGTTCCCCATAAAAGAGGTCAGGCCCACATCAAGCGGCAGATTATTTAAAAGACCCGCATATTTGCTGTTGTTGATATTTACGTATACACTGGTTGTGAACCAGCTGGTTATTTGTTTATTGTAACTCATTGCCAGACCAACTGTTCTGCGTTTTGCTACATTTTCTTTGGTTTGATAAGTTACCTTGGTTTCGTCATTTTGCTTCACTATATCGTTTAGTATGTCAGTAGTATAGGTATAACTGAGGGTTGTGTTTAACGCTTTATGAAAGTTATGACTAAGCTCCAGGTTATGGGTGAATTGCGGTGTAAGGCTAGGATTTCCCTGGCGATAGGTATATTGATCCAGGAAATATTGAAAAGGGTTCATATCCTGGTAATTGGGCCTTCCTACGCGGCGCCCGTAAGAAAGGCCAAATTGATTATCACCATCAAGGGCATAACTCAGATAGGCTGTAGGAAAAAATTTCGTGTAATTCTTTTTGAAGATGGTATCTTTTTGCGTTGGGTTCCCGAACTGGTTTCCTTCCGAATTCGTATTCTCCATTCTTAGGCCCGTTTGTATGCCCAAGTTTTTTATCTGCCTGTTATAATTTATATAAGCAGCATTAATGTTTTCCTTGTACAAAAAATGATTACTACGCGTATTATCTGTTAACCACTTACCCTCTTTGTGTTCATAGGCAGTATAACGTGCATCATTATCCGTAGACACGTAACTGCTCTTCACCCCAGCTTCTAACTTCGCCTGGTTTTTTAACGGATGAACATAATCGACCTTTGCGCTATAAATGGATATCTCGGCCGGGAGGTGGCCTCTTAAAAGAAAAGGGTCTCTTATCAGGTTCCCGTTTTGATAATAATTAAAGTTGTCAGATGTTTGCCTGCTGTTGGTATTATAACGTATCATGTCTGCATCCGCAGTGAGTTCCCGGCCACTGGTATCCAGCAGCCTCCGGAAGTTTACAGCTCCACCGAAATTTTGCCAGCTTGCCTTATTAATGGTTTGAGCAATATTAAATGAATCAAGTCCACCAGATTTGTTCAACATATTCGCCCTGCCATTATTCTCCCAATGGCTGGGGCTGCTATTAAAATTCGCGACGAAACCTATAGTTGTCTTTTTATCTATGTTATAGTCCATCCCAACACGCGCATTATAATTATTACTGGAATTGCGTTGATCAGCCTGCTGATCAAAAACGGATTCCACTGCACCATTTTTCAGGAACCTTCTTAACAGGTTCTGGTCATTAAAGTTTGACCAATAAGAATAACTCAGGCTGGTAAAGAAGTTGAATTTCCCCTTTTTATAATTGAAGTTGAAACTGTTGGGCGATTTGGGGTAACTGCCTTGTACATAGGACAGGCTCACGCTACCGTTGAAGCCCATCTGGGTATTTTTCTTTGTGCGCAGGTTGATGATCCCTGAATTACCCGATGCATCAAACCTCGCGGAAGGCTGCGTCATTATTTCAATCTGGTCGAGCTGGCTGGCCGGCATGTTGCGTAATAGGTTGGCAAGGTCCTGCCCGCTGAGGTACGTTTGTTTGCCATCCAATAAAACTATTATTCCCTGTTTACCTTTTAAGCTGATGTTGCCATCCCGGTCCACCGTGATGCCCGGAGATTTTTCCAGGACTTCCAAAGCGTTTGCACCGGCATTGGTAGGTGATGCATCCACATTCACGACCATCTTGTCGATTTTGTTTTCAATGAGCGGCCTTCTTGCCTGTACCGTTACACCGGTCATGGCTTTTGTGTTGGCCTTCATGATAATAGTCGGCAGAGGAAGGGTGCTGCTGCCGTTCACATCAACCCTGGAACTGATCTTTGCAAACCCAACAGACGAGGCGGTTAATATGTATTCGCCTTGCTGTATATTAACAAACCCGAAAGCCCCGTCTTTGTCTGTAACGCTTACTTTTACTAGCATCGAATCCTTGCCTTTTAATAATGAAACGGTAACTGATGGCATCTCTCTGCCATTTTCATCTTTTACAAGTCCCGTAATCTTAACCTGCCCTTGTGCGTACATAGCAGAAGAACAAAAAATGCCCGAAATAATGATGGTGAAAATGAATTTTATCACTGCCTTTAATATTAGAAGTACAAAAATTCATTAAAAACGCTTTGTACTGTCGAGTTTGTGACAAAGAGGGCGGTTCAAGTGACAGAGGGTCTGAATTGATGATACCTTGATAAGGATATTCCTTTTAGAGAGTTTAAAGTATGCAACTCATCCCTGCAACAAAATCCCCGTTTGGGCGTTAATTATCAATATCACTTCAATGAAGATATTAATACTTTTTATGAAGTTAGCACAACTTATACATACCAGCGACCAGAGTAGCCCGGAATTCCAGGACTTCAGGAACAACAAGCAGATACCTGCTGTGATAGAAAAGAATGTTTTAAAGGCATTGTCGTTCTATCCTGAATTAAAGAACACTACGATAAATTTCATATTTAAGAAGAATATAAAGACTTCAGTAATGCAAGCCCAGCCTGTATTTACCACTTTATTAAAAAGAAGGAAACACAGGAGCTACCGGATAAATATAAGCGCCCAGTTTAAACTTACACATTCTGTAATGCCCATTAACCAAATCCCTGATGATGTAATGATAGGATGGCTGGGCCATGAACTCGGGCATATACTTGACTATGAAAGCAGGAGCAATACCGGCATGATTTCGTTCGGCTACAGGTATTATTTCTCCTCCGAATATGTTAAAGGTGCCGAGGTTACAGCCGACACTTATGCGGTTAACCACGGCCTTGGCAAATATATCATTTCCACAAAAAGGTTTATTCTCGATCATGCAGAACTTCCTAAAGCTTACAAGGACAAAATTGCGCGGCTCTACCTTTCTCCTGATGTTATTGTGGAACAGGTAAGAAAGCTGGAAGAAAAACGACTGGAACTTGAAAAAGAGGGGCTAAACAAATAGTATATCCTGTTATAACTTATTTACGTAATCCCTGAACTCGTTAAAATCCTGTTCTTTCATAACCCTTGGAATCTTTGCCTGTCCGCCGAGTTTTTTAAACTCTTCACTCCAGGTATAAAAATTTGCAATCGGCACGGCTTCAACTTTTAGCCGTTTGAGTGCCTTTGTTCTGGCAACTTTATAGTTCTTGTTGTTTTCGCTTAGCTCATTGTCAACTACTTCCGCGGCTTTTGCCTGGTCAATCTCCTTGTCGGTTCCAATAACGAATTTCATTGCATATTCTTCCTGCTCAAATATCGTTGCAGCAACAAATTCTTTGATCTCCATATCAAAAACTTCTTCCAGTTTTTGTATGGCCAAATTCATCTTCTGTACAGACAGTTGTTCACCCACGACGTTAAGGTAATGTTTGGTACGACCGCTGATCTGGATCTCGGATCTTTTCTTATCGGTTATGATCACGGTATCACCAATCATGTATCGCCAGGCACCAGAGACGGTAGAAATAATTAACACGTACTCAGTATTTTCTTCAGCCTGCTGCAGTGTGAGTGCGGGTACACCCTGTTTAACTCTTCCCTCGTTGTCTATATTTTGCTCAAGAAAAGGAACAAATTCAAAAAACACCCCGTTATTAACGATGAGGGCCATGGAGTTAGTGTCGGGTCTTTTCTGGGTTGCCAGGTAGCCTTCAGAGGCAAGGTAAGTATCTATATAGATCAGCGGTCTTGCAAAAAGTTTTTCAAGGCTCTTACGGTAAGGCTCAAACGCAACACCACCGGAAGTGTACACGTGAAGGTTGGGCCATATATCGTGGATGGTGTCAAGTTTGTTGTAGTCAATAATTTCTTTGAGCATCAATTCTACCCAGGATGGTATTCCGCTTATGCTCCCAATATCCCAACCAGGAGCCTCTTCCGCAATTTTCTTCACCTTTTCATCCCAGTTTTCAATAGAAGCGATTTCGGCGCCTGGTTTATAAAAGTTGCTGAACCATGCCGGGATATTTGCTGCGCTGATACCGCTGATTTCACCTTCGAAATGACCTTCCTGTGCAACCAGGCTGGTTGTGCTACCGAGCATTAATATTTGCTTCTCAAAGAAATCAGTAGGTAAGGCAAAATTTGCGAGGCTCATCACCTGCTGCATGCCTGATTTTTTTATCGCGTTTATCATATCCTCCGTAACCGGGATAGACTTTTTATTACTTGTAGTGCCGCTGCTAAGCGCGAAATATCTTTGACCACCTGGCCAGGTGACGTTCTGGTGGCCCTTCCCCAGGAAATGCCACCACTCGTCATTCATGGTATCATAGTCAAATACTGGCACATTCTCCTGGTAGGCCCTTACGGGGTCTGCACTTTGCAATATTTCGCCAAATTTGTGTTTCATGCCAAAAGCCGTGAGTTTTGCTTTTTTCAAAAGCTGCAATAACACCGTCTTCTGGGCTTTGTAAGGATTCTGCTCAGCACGCACCAATGCATTAAGGTTTATTGCTTTTTTTATCACTCCGCCGATCAGCGCCATAGCTAATTAGTTTAAATTTATGAACGTGTTAGTTAGTTGTCTTCATCACTATCCCGCTTCCTTGACAGCCCGTTTAACAGTTTAAAGTCCTTGTCGCCAAAGCGGTATGTAAAAGTAAACCTGAAGTTGCGGACATTCCACCTGCTATATGAATCCTGGTAATAGTTTTCGAGGTCATATATTTGGCCATAACGATTGGTATTAAAGAGGTCGTTGACTGCAAATGTAATGGCTGCTGCTTTATTCTTTAAGAATTCCTTTCTCAAGGCAAAGTCTACCTGGTACTGCTCTTTATTTCTTCCCTGCGGGATCACACGAGGCGATTCATATTCCCCGCTTAGCTGGAAATTAGTATTATTCAGCACGATCGATTTTGTAACCAGTTTGTAGTTGAGGTTTAATTTTGACTCCCAATTAAAGCCCTGGTTGCTAAGCTGCAATTTTCCATAACTCGCTTTTACCTTGCGGTATTGCAGGTTCACGTTGGGTACTATTTCCAGATTGCCGATATTATGCTGCAAAGTAAGCTCAGCACCCATCCTGTTGGTATATTGGGCATTTATAAATGTGTTGAGAATAGCATTAGGTTCTATCGCAGCACTGTTTAGTTGTGCAAATTGAGTCGCCGAAATGGTGTCGCTGTAATGGGTGATGTCTGCCTGGTTGTTGCGAAAGTAAATAGCTCCCAGGAAACTTCCCCCGGTGTATTGTTGGCTATAATTGAATTCAAACGAGTTGGTATATTCAGGTTTTAAGGCAGGATTACCCTGGCTTATATTCAGGGGGTCATTGATGTCGATATACGGGTTCAATTGCCAGAAATTCGGCCTCCGCACCCGCCTGCTGAAATTTACCTGAACTTCCTTGCCCTCGCCAATTTCCTTTGTCAGAAACAGGCTGGGAAATAAGCCATCAAAGATATTTCCAATATCCACAGGAAGTTTATACCCGAAGTCCCTTGCGCTGTCCACCAATTTTCCATCAAACCTTGATTGCTCGGCCCTCAGGCCAGCCTGGTACCTGATGCCTTTCCACATGTTTGAATAGGTGAAATAGCCTGCGAAAATGGTTTCATCATATTTCACATTGGTGCTCAGGGGAAGTTTTGATTCGTAGCCATTATTTTCAGAATACGCGTTTAGTAAATTATTGTTGCTATTGCTAAAAGCACGCGCACCAAACTCAATTTTAGACGTCTCAGAAATTGGGTTTACGTAATCCATTTGAATCGTTAACTGGCTGTTGTCATTATTGCCCCTGTTGTTAACAAATTTAGGCGGCGAATAGACCGTACCGTTAGGATGATAATAATAATTTTCTATCCTGGAGTTATTATTGCCCGAGCCGGTATTGTAAGTGACGTCCGCCGTAAGTTCCTGGCCGGCCTTGGGAAAGGTATGTTTATAATTTAACTGGCTGTTGCTCCTGTTAAACCCGGAGGTTGAAACGGCAGTTCTCTCTCCCCGCTGAAATAGTGTTTTATCCTTGGTGAAATATTCCTGGTTCTGCTGTTGGTCGGAACTGAATTTACCTTTTACAAAGTTCTGTGAGAATGAAATGGTGTTGCGGTTATCCATGAAATAATCTGCACCAAATCTAACGGAAGTGAACCTTCTTAAGCGTTCTGTTTCTGATACCTGGTTAAAATAATCCTGTACAACACCGCTTCTTTTGTTTATCCGTTCTGTTTCTCCCTTTCCTACTCCTCCAGAGTTGTTGTAGTTGCCACTTGCAAACAGGTTAAACTTTCCCTGGCGAAGGCTAAGGCTCAAATTGCCATTATAGATCGAGGGTGTTCCTATTCCGGCTGATGCTATGCCATTAAATCCTGACCGACGATTCTTTTTTAACACAACATTAATGATGCCCCCTGTTGTAGCGGCGTCGAATCTGGCGGAGGGATTGGTGATGAGCTCTACCCGGTCAATATCGTCTGCGGGGATCTGCTGAAGCGTAAGTATGGTGGGCCTTCCGTCCACATAAATCTGGGGACTAATATTTCGAAGTTGTACATTTCCTTCCACATCAACGGTAACCGAAGGGATGTTACGCATAACATCAATCGCTGTTCCGCCCGCGGAAGTAATGTTTTTGTCTACGTTAAAAACCTTGCGGTCGATCCCCATGGATAAAGTAGGCTTTTGCGCTACCACAGTAACGGTACCCAGCACCGTTGCCTCTACTTCCAGTTTTAAATTGCCCAGATCCCGGTAGGAATTGCTAAGATCTTTCTTATTTTGCTTTATCTTAACAAATCTCATGGTTTCTGCGAAGCCCACCGCTGTGATTTTGATATGGAAACTGTCTGGCAGGGTAATATTTGTGAAAGCAAAATCACCATTTTGCTTAGTCAGCATGCCTGTTACCATGCTATCGTTAAAACTTCCGTTCCCGGTGCCTTTTGTTACATATACCTGTACAGCGGCAGCCTGTATGCCTTTGTTGGTCTGGCCTTCCACAACCTTACCATAAATACCCGGTTCCCGACCGGGGTGTTGATAAGGGTTTATCGGAATGTCTAACACTTCTTGTTGTTGCGAAAAGCCAGAATGGCAGGAAAATAAAAGAACAAATAAGAAAAGTTGTTTCATAGTGATCAGTTGAAGGCATCAGGAGAAATACCTGGTTGAGAATTATACTTGTAATAGAATGATACAGCAAATGCAAATACCGGTGCATCGGCACATAGTAAACTTTACGCGAAATAAATCAATCTTTAACGTAACAAGTCGCTATAATTTGTTAAGGTTGTTAAATGGCGGGTAAAAGCTTGTATATTAAGTCCTCAACCAGTACCTCGTTGTGCTAAATACCCGCGATTGTTACCTGCTCTTTTACAGAGTTTCTTCCTTTTACATCTGATCTTTTCTATTTTTCCCGCCTCAAAGCCTTCAAAGAGCTCACCCGGGCCTAATTGTCTTCGAGGCCAGGGAGTCGCCAAATTATTTCACCTTTTTATTGCTGATAAGATGTTCCCAGGGTTTCTGTTTTGAAGGTTGTTCATCTAATTTTTATTTGCCTTCTTTCTGCAATAGCACCCGTAAAATAACTGGTATTAAAAGGATAAATTCAGACAGGATTGTTCTTTCATCTTCAATTTTACAATGTTATGGAATATACGAAAACAGCCGTTTCGGGTACCGGAACGGTCACTTTGTTGCTGGTATTTTTAAACGCCTTTATCTTAAAGATGGCATTCATTCAAAACGAAAAGTGGTACTGGTCCCTTATTGTAACTTTACCTTTATTAATAGTGTCTATCTATGATGTCTATCATAAAAAGCATGCGAGGAATAGGGTTCTTTAAGTTTGATTCGCCCCAGAAAAAATAAAGTGGCGCAAAGGAAATAAAGAGAAAAATTCTCTGTGTTTCCTTTGCGCCACTTTCGCGTTTAGATAACTTTGGGTAAAAGCTTTTATAATGGATTTTGGGTAATCGTTGTATTGGCATTCAGCTCATCCTGCGGAAACAGGAACTCCCATAGTTTATCACCTGCTGGTATATTATTCACCAGGATCAGCGCCTGAAGATGATTGGGTATACCCACCCTGGACATAGGTAAATTCTGACGTTTCAGATCGGTGAAACGGAAGCCTTCCCCCCATAATTCTATCCTGCGGTTGAATGCTATTTCATTTAGCAGGGTTTGGCCGGTGCTGGTAGACTTTACATAGGCTGTATCTCGGTTCTTTACGAGAGTAAACAAAGCGGCCTGCGCGGCGGTATTCTGATTCTGCCTTGCCCTTGCTTCTGCCTCTATAAGGTACATTTCAGCAGAACGAATATAAGGCACATCACCAGTACTCAAAGCATCAGATTTAGCAAGAAATTTTTTGTTTTGGTAAGGTACTCTCGCCCCGCCTGGTGGTATTGGCACCGTAGCACCTGTCTTATCCCAAACTTGCTTACGGATATCAGTTACCGGTATTTGTTCCCAAAGCGTGGCATTTAATGCACGGGGCTGCGTGCGCAAAACTGTCGAATTGAAATTTGCAGAGATGTAAGCAAAATAGGACCAAAAGAAGGTATTATGATCATCGATCTGTCTTGAACCCCAGATCCATTCCTGGTTGGTCAGGTTGTTAAACCCGGTAAGATAGTCAGCATTAGCCATTAATGGATAATCTGTCCTGGCAGCAATAGCATTTGTTGCGGCAAGTTCCCAATTCTGCTGTACCAAAGCAACCCTTGCTTTAATCGCCCTGACAACGTTGACGTTTAAGTTAGATTTTGCGGCAGTGCCTGTGCGTATATATCCTGCTAACAAGGGAAGAGCGTCGTCCAGGTCCTTATTCACCTGTGTGTAAATTTCTTCCACCGCAACTCTTGGCTGACCGATTAATGTGTTTGTCATTAACAAAGGAACACCTGGCTGACTGTTTGGCAATGTAGTGGCATCATACCTCTTACCCCATAGTTGTACCAATTGAAAATGGGCCCATGCCCTGTAAGCCAGTGCCTGTCCCTTAATAACTTTCTTATCAGCTTCAGGGCCTGTAGCATTGTCGATTCCTTCGATTAAAACGTTCGCATTGGCGATTACCCTATAGTAGAAGCGGTACACGAACTTTAGATCAGTAGAATTAACGTTGCGGTGGGTGGTCCACTGCATCCATCCAATCAAACCGATACTACCATTTGCCAGTGGGTATACGATATCTTCTCCCATCAGGTCCCGAAATATATTGATGGAACCTTCCCCCGCTTCGCCCTGTGCGTCATACTGAACGAACATGATCTTATGAATTCCATTTAGGGCAGCAAAGGCATTCTGTGTGGAAGCGACAGCGTCTTCAGCCGCTACCGCCGTGGTTGAATAAGTGTCCAAAAAGTCCTTACTGCAAGAAGTAAGCACCAGGAACAACAGCGCCAAAATTGATAGTCTATATTTTGAATTGATCATTTTCTTAATTTTTTAGAAATTTAAAGTAACACCCGCGGTTAGCACACGTGAAGGTGGATACGCATTAGACGTAACTCCTGTAAATGCCTGCTGGTTATTCATCCCTTTTCTTTTGGAGAAAAAGGCCGGGTTTTCTAGCGCTATAAAAAACTGACCGTTGTTCATACTTAGTTTTGAAGTTAACGTTCGCGGTAGCTTATATGCCAGGTTAATGGTGCGAATATTAAAGTAGGAAGCATCGACCAACCAACGGGAAGAAGCAGCATTAAAGTCCACTAATCTTCCATTATCCATTCTGGGAACATTGGTTACATCACCTCGTTTCTGCCAGCGGTTGAGGATATCCTTATGCAGGGCACCGCCATAAGAGCCCACTGACATCAGGCCTGCGTAAACCCCGTCATAGGTTTTACCACCGATCTGAAAGGTGAACAATGCGCTCAATGTTAGATTTTTATAGGTAATTGATTGTGAAAAGCTACCATATAAGTCAGGAATTACAGAACCCTGGTATTCAAATTTCCCGTTGCTTGCCAGTGTGGTAAGCGTGTCCGGCAAACCGTTCTTGTTCATAATAATTCTCCTGTTGGCCGCAGTTGCGGTGTTGTTAGCAACATATAGTGCGGAGCCATCTAAAGGATCCACGCCATAATAGGTACGTAGCCAGAAATCATACTGGGAATGGCCTTCAGACTGTTTTTTAGTGCCGTTGATAATCTCTTTCGCAAGGTCCGGCATCTTTGTGATCTGGCTCTTAACTGTGGATAGATTTACAGTCATGTTCCATATAAAATCCCTGCTTTGAATGATGTTGCCGTTTAAATTCAATTCATAACCTTTATTATACATGGTGGCGGTATTTTGCTGTATTGATGTAGCACCGCTGGAAACCGGTTGAGGCACGGCAAATAACAGATCTACCGTTTCTCTTTTATAATATTCGATCGACCCGCTAATCCTACCTTTTATAAGACTGAAGTCAAGACCAATATCAAACTGGCTATTTTCTTCCCAGGTAAGCGCCCGGTTTAAGAACGCCGTTTGGCTTTGAACTATTCCCGACTCGTTGGCATTGTTGTTAAAAACATAAAGTCCCTGGTAAGCATAATAACCAATACCCTCCGCATTACCCACAGAACCGTAGGAACTTCTCAATTTCAGAAGGTCTATCCAGTTAGCTGTTTTCAAGAATGTTTCGTTATTCAAATTCCACCCACCACCAATTGACCAGAAAGTTCCCCACCTTGATTCTGTAGCAAAACGTGAATTGCCATCACGCCTGATGCTTCCAGATAAAAAGTACCTGTTAGAATAGGAATAATTTAGTCTTGAGAAATAACTTTCGATGGTGTTCCTATCCACAAGAGAGGTGACCGCGTTATTCGTAGTGAAATTACCCAGTTCTGTATTACCAGTCAGTGACTGTCCTTGTTTGAACGCATTCAGCTCAGTGTTTCTCCGGCTAAAACTTTCGTGACCGACAAGAACATCCACCCGGTTGTCGCCAAAGCTTTTAACATAATTTAATAACTGGTTATAGGTTAACCCGGTAACAGTTTCTGCTATTTTCCTGCTGCGGCCGGCAGGTGCACCATCCCCAACGAGCGTATTCTCGTAAGAACTCGTCCCCTCACTTTGAAAGTCCACCCCTACATTGTTGGTAAACTTGAGATCCTTCGTGAAATTGATATCAATATAATTCCTGGCACTTACAACTGTTCGCCGGAATATTTCTTCATTCAGCGAGGTTTCGGCCAACACATGCCTGCCCGAAAAACCACTGCCGGCGCGGTTAGGAATGCCGTTCTGTATGCCTATTGGACTTGAACCAAAATTGCCCAGGTCCCATATCCTCTGACCATTGGCATCCAGCACGTATGCGCCTGTCGTCATATTGTGCGCATAAACCGGGTAGATTGGTCCTATATTCCGGGAGAAGAAAAAAGGGTTTACAAAACTCGTACTGCCGGCGCCATCGTCATCAGCCCCCAGGTTTGAGGTAGAAAAATTGCCAGATATATTCAGTCCGGTCCTTAACCAGGTTCTTGGCTGTACATTTACATTCAACCTTGCCGAATAGCGTTCAAAATCGGTTTTAAGCGTGTAGCCATCTTCTTTTACATAACCTGCAGATAAAAAATAGTCTGATTTTTCTGCACCGCCGTTAAAATTTATTGAATAATCTTTCCGCGTTCCGTTTCTCATCAGGTCTTTTGTCCAATCAAGGTCATCACCGTACAATAGCTTTGCTGAAGGATTTATTGTTCCGTCTTGACCGACAATTGTATTGGCAGCTACATTAAAGGGGTTGTAACCTAATAAGTCTTTGATGCTGCTCCTGCTGGTTAAACCGGAGGCTACCCTGCTCGCTGAGTCAATTGAAATGGCACCTGTGGTAGGATAAACAAGTGAATTACGATAAGCTTCCCACATCACCGGGTAGTACTGAAACGCATCCACTCTATCATACTCCGGCAAGCCCCTGCTTGCTCTTCCCTGCATAACTCTTAATGAAATATTGTTACGGCCTTTTTGCCCTTTTTTAGTTGTAACGATCACCACTCCATTCGCTGCCCTTGAACCATAAAGTGCTGTGGATGCAGCATCCTTCAAAACAGTTACTGACTCAACATCATCCGGGTTTATGTTAGATAAGTTACCCAGGTAGGCAACACCATCTACTACAAACAGTGGATCCAGCGAAGCATTTACCGATCCAAATCCCCTCACCCTGATCGTATTGCCAGAGCCAGGCTGCCCATTCGCAGAAGCGGTGACAACACCGGGAATGGCGCCTTCCAACGCATTGGTAATATTATTAATGGGTCTTTTTCTGATTTCCTCTGCTCTCACAGTCCCCACAGAACCCGTCAACGCCTCTTTTTTCACCGATCCATAAGCCACTACCACCACCTCAGACAAACTCGGGTCATTCGACACTAATTGTACAAAAACTTCCGCCTGGTTCCTGATATTAATGGTTTGAGAAACATACCCCACATATGTAATGGCCAACTGGCGGGCCGTGGGGCTTATATTCACAGAAAAATTACCTGATCCATCGGTCGTGGCAGTAATACCGCCACCAACTACAAGTATCGTCGCGCCCACGAGAGGCTCGCCCTTATCATCTTCAACCGTGCCCCGAATAACACGATTCTGGGCAAGCAAATGGCTCAATCCCAAAACCATAAACAGGGAAAACAGGAATAATCTTCTCATGAAAGTTATTTTTTTATTTGGAAATGTTATTCTAACGTTAATAATACAGAAGGATTGACAATAAATAAGATTTAATTGCTGCTTTTGTCAAATTTATTTATTACATATTACTTGAGCATGTCAGCCAACTTTCGTCCGAGCTTATATTTTCAACGCGGCAGCAAGTACATGCCGGTTCGAAATACTTACGGGTATCCTGAAAACTCCAATTTCAATAATATTCCCGCATAAAGCTTCAATAGCTCCCATCCTGACGATAAAAGAGCGATGACACGCATGATAACACTTGCGGCAGCATGTCTTCCAACATTATGAGGTGAAAGCTAGCCAGCAGGCTTTTTCCAGTGGATCTTAAAACAGGAAGGTGCCATATTAGTACGAACAGACCTGCTCCACAATGAGGTTTATAATTTTGCTTTCACGTTCTTAACCTTCCAGTTGCTAATCCTGCTGGGTTGCCTGTTTGTTTAGAAAAGCTGCCTTAATAAAAACATATTGGCAATGATCCTGTACTTCTCCATATTCTATAACGGTAACAACTACCTGCTGATGATGATAACAGGAGAACGTTCTATTTGACGGCGGGGCAATATACGATTACTTCCAGTTCAGGCACCAGGGGGAGAATGTATATGTTTACCTCCCTGACCACATACAAACTATTGTGTGCCTGTTCTTCAGTTATATAATCCCTATAACGTTTTGTTATATCATTTACCAGACATTATGGGAAACGGAAATATAAAAATCAACCATGAAAAGAAGTTCTATATTGTTGTTAGTATTTTAATCCAGTTTTATTAGATTCCGCGGGCATAGTCTTGTACGGGCAATCTTTCAAAAATTGCGGTAGCCTAGGTTTTTGTGATAACACCTATTCTACCGTATCACTTGGCTTCAAACTTGTAGGATTTCCCCTTCTCCGTTTTAAAATCAATGGTGTAATATTGTTCATTGCCAGATTTTACATCAGTCGGGGTAGCGATTATCTCAGGTTTGCCTGGGTTGATAAATGTAAACAACGGGTTCGGATTCTCCCCTTTGGCAACGGTATAATTTGCGCCTGTGATCTTGAATGGCACTGAACTGCGCAACCTGCAATTACCACCTGCTAATGATGTAATGACGCCACCGGACAATTTTTGTCCATCCCAGTTCATATCAATCTTAAAACCGCCTCGCGCCATTAGGCCAGTAACTTTTCCCTGCGGCCATACCGACGGCAAGGCCGGCAATAATAGGATAAAACCGGCATGACTTTGCAGCAGCATTTCTGCTAAACCGCTGGTATAACCGAAGTTTCCATCTATCTGGAATGGCGGACAGGCATCCAGCAGGTTCATATACAATCCGCCCGCACTGTTTTTCACCCCGCCAAAATCAACAGGTGTGAAAAGATTTTGGATGATCTTGTAAGCATGGTCACCATCCAGCAACCGCGCCCAGATATTGATCTTCCATCCCATCGACCATCCGGTGGCCCCATCGCCCCGGATCTCCAGCGTTTTTGCAACAGCATTGAATAGTTCCGGCGTTGAATCGCTGTTGATCTGGTTGCCAGGATACAGACCATACAGATGCGAAAGATGCCGGTGTTTAGGATCGGGCTCGTCATAGTCATTTTGCCATTCCTGTAAATTACCCTTTGCGCCAATCTTAAAAGGCAGCAGCCTGGCTAGCTTATCCTGTAGCTCCTTTCGAAGCGCCTCATCAGTATTCAATATTAATGATGCATCTATTGTACGCTGGAAGATCTCACGAATAATGGTCATGTCCATTGTAACACCCATACCAACGGCAGATACCTGTTTTTCTTCCGTCCTGAAAGTATTTTCAGGAGAGGTACTCACAGGTGTCACCAGCTGCATCTTATCATTTTCCACCAGCCAGTCGGCGTAAAATTCAGCCGCCCCTTTCATAACAGGATATGCCTGGGTGCGCAGAAAATTCAGATCACCGCTAAACAGGTAGTGCTCCCAGAAATGACTGCTGAACCAGCCACCAGACATCAACCAAAACGATGCACGCGGACTGTTATCGTTGGGATAAGTTTCGCGCCAGATGGATACATTGTGATGGGCGACCCAGCCTCGCTTGCTGCCATACATATTTTTCGCCGTCTCACGCCCGCTCACTGCAATTTCTTTTACCATCATAAACAACGGTTCGGCACATTCGGAGAGATTAGTGATCTCTGCCGGCCAGTAATTCATTTCAGTATTTATGTTGATGGTGTAGCCACTGTTCCATGGTGGAAGTACTTCTTTGTTCCAGATACCCTGCAGGTTGGTTGGTTGTCCGCCCGTCCGCGAGCCGGCGATCATCAGGTACCGCCCATACTGGAACAATAATGCCGCGAGGCCGTTGTCACGCTTGTTTTTAAAGTTGATGATGCGTTGATCGGTTGGCAACCCCGCGTCACCGGCTTGCCCGCCGAGCTGCAAAGTAACGCGACTGAAAAGCCTGGAATAGTCTGAAACATGCGCCGCCATCAAGCCGGCATATTTTCTCCTGGAGGCAGCGGTTAACGCAAGTTCGTTTTTCTTAGCAGGATCCACGCCTTCCTTCGATGGACTTTTTTGCCAGCCATTATAACTGGTGGCAGCGACAAGCACCAGTGTAATCTCGCGCGCATTTTTCACGGTTAGCCCATCGGCCGATGTCGTTACCTTGCCATCACCTGAGATCACTTTTAACCGGCTTTCGAAAAACATCCCTAGTCCCCCGATCTCATCCCCATACAACACCTGCTTTTCAAATTTTCGCTTACCCTGCGCATCATATAACTCCGGGTGCTTGTATTCATCCTTCCAGTTTTCAAGTTCCTTAAAAGTTCTTCTTTCGGCATATCCCGGAGCCTGGCCTTTTAAAAGAATGGTTGAATTATTTACAATACCCTGTCTGGAAGTTGGATGAACCGAAGACAGGCTGGCAGTAAAATTAAGTGCCCCTGGTTTATCTGCTCTTAAACGGATAACGATCGCACGGTCGGGATTACTGGCAAATATCTCACGCGTGTATGTGACACCATTTTGTTTGTATGAAACCTTAACTACTGCTTTCTCTATATCAAGCTCCCGCCTGTAATTGCTGATCTTCCCGTGTTGATCAAAAGACAGGTAAAGATCACCCAGTGGCTGGTAATTATGATGCAACCGACCCAGCCAGTTTTTTCGGATGAATTCCTCGGCTTCAGCGTTCTTGTTCTGCCTGAGCAGCCCTACAACCTGGTCGAAGGTAGGCGTAATCACCAC
>JBBPYM010000296.1:0-4353 GCA_038199905.1 Chitinophagales bacterium
AGCGGGAATAGTTCAGTTGTAATCCTGTCTTCAATACCAGGTTGCGTGTCGCGGAAAACAGAATGTTTGAACCCAATTCAGCACCTATGGCGGGTTTGTGATCAACATATTTATTGACGTTTGAGGCCCCTGAATTACTACTGAGACTTAAAGAACTGCCGTGGTAGTTATTTTGGTTGTCAGCAAGTTTCCGATAGCCAACAGTCGGAGAAAAATAAAATTGAAGATTGTAACGGCTTTTCTTTTGTGGAATAAGTTTTATGGCAGCCAGATCCTGTGACCAGTTAAAGTCACCCATAGAAAAATTTTCCTCTTCCAGAAGACGGTCTGAGTTTACTATAGAAACATCCAGTTCATCCCCTGAAACAGGTGTGGTGTTATCGATGTTAACAGAAGTTTTTCGTGGGATGGTTACACTAATGGCTGAATGTTGGGCCACTATCTGGTCCGTATTTAATATGTACCCACTGAGCTCACGTGCAATTCGGGGTTCCTGGTAAATAGCTATAGATGACTTTGCGGGGAATATTTCCTGTGGTGACGGTAACGCTGAAAAGATCGGGAAAATTCCTGGTTTGTTACTTGTTGTTGTGTTGTTAATTCCTTTGCTTGGAACCAGGGGTATGGAACTGGTTTTTAAAGGAAAGTAGGAACTGTTGTTAGTTGATTGTATGGGAGCAGGAGACAAGGAAACGTTCTGAGCGCTAATTTTAGATGCTGGTGATGAACTAAAAAGGCTGGTTTCCTGGTAGATAAAAATTAGTGCTGACAAAACAAGCACACCCGAACCTATTTTAAACCATCTCATTCCGGGATGTAAGGAATTATAAACTCCTTTCCAGGCCTTATCAGAAGGATACAGTTTATGCTGATCGGCTTTTTGTTTCAGGAAAAGTTCAAAGTCATCATTGATAGAATCTCTCTCCATTGTAAAATCTCTTTAGCAGTATGGTTGTTATCGGTTTGGTTGTTTTCAAGGAATATTTGATTTGGATTAAATTTATCGTCCAAAAGAAGCAAGAAAGCCGGATTTTGCCTTGGGCTTCTGCAATATTTTTTTACGGACTAATATATCTTCCAGCATTTGTTTTGCTCGCGTGTATTGAGATCGGCTTGTGCTCTCTTCAATTTCCAGCACCACAGATATTTCTTTATGAGAGTACCCTTCAATAGCGTAGAGATTCAATACGGTTCTGTAACCAAGTGGCAACAAACGAATACATTCCACCACCTGTTTGGCCTGCACTATTGAAGGCACTGTTTCCTCCCTCACTTGCAATGTTGTGGCATGTATCAGGTCAACACTCTCGTTAAACTTCTTGTTCTTCTTGAGGTTATTAATGCATGTGTGAACAATTATCCTGCGCACCCATCCTTCAAAAGCTCCCTGGTTACGGAAGGTATGAATCTGCGAAAAAACTTTTATAAAGCCTTCCTGCAACATATCCTCTGCATCCTCTCGATTATGTCCAAATCTATAACATACTGCCAGCATTTTAGGACTATACCTGTTGTATAACTCCTTCTGCGCGATAGATTCATTACGTAAACATCCTAGTAAAATGGCTTCCTCGGTCATATGTACCGTTTGGTTACCTGTAAATTAAGACAATTTTTCTAATCCTTTGCTGCTTTGGTAACGATAAATTTTTAACTCGATAAAAACAATCAAATTAACGGTTAAACACCGGTAAGATTCTGATATTAATCAATTTTAAAGCAAACTACCATTAAGAATTTAAATTGATGGAGCGAATTACTCCTTTGCTACTTCATAACCCAGGCTGAAGGCTGACAGCTAAATCAACACGCTACCCGTCATTTCCGACGGAATTGGCAGCCCCATCATGGTAAGGATAGTTGGAGCCAGGTCACCCAGTTTGCCTGCTTTAACAGTCCCTTTCCAGTCATTGTCAATAATAAAAAAAGGAACCAGGTTCAGGGAATGTTGCGTATTTGGCGAACCGTCATCATTTATCATATGATCTGCGTTGCCATGATCTGCCGTAAGGAATATAGTGTAACCTTTACTAAGCGCGGCTGTCACCAATCGGTTCACACAGGTGTCAACCGTTTCAACCGCTTTAATAACTGCTTCCCATACACCTGTATGCCCCACCATATCGGCATTAGCAAAATTTAAACAGATAAAATCTGCCACCGAGGTTTCAATTTCTGCGACGGCGGCATCTGTTAGCGGATAAGCGCTCATCTCGGGTTGTAAATCATAGGTTGCCACTTTTGGCGACGGCATCATTATTCTTCTTTCGCCCTGGAACGGTACTTCTCTCCCCCCGCTAAAAAAGAAGGTTACATGGGGATACTTTTCAGTTTCGGCCATACGTACCTGTTGTTTTCCATTAGTGGCAAGTACCTGGCCAAGGGTGTTTACCAGGTTATCTGTTTCGAATATCACGTTAACGTTTACAAATGTCTTATCATATTCTGCCATGGTGGTATAATGAAGATCAAGTTTCTTCATTCCAAATTCTGGCATATCGGTTTGAGTAAGTACCTGGCTGATCTCGCGGCAACGGTCAGTTCTGAAATTAAAGCAAATGGCCACATCGCCGTCTTTTATTACTGCAACCGGTAACTGATCTTCTGCTACTATCACTGTCGGTTTGAAGAACTCATCGGTGATATTTTGATCATAAGACCTTTGAATTGCGGCGAGCGGATCAGAAGACTTTTCCCCTTCCCCTTTTGCCATTGCATCATAGGCGAGTTTTACTCTTTCCCAACGCTTATCGCGGTCCATGGCATAATACCTGCCGCTGATGCTGGCAATTTTGCCCACCGTTTGTGCAAGGTGTTCCTGAAGCTGGGTTATAAAATGTAAGCCGCTCTTCGGATCTGTATCCCGGCCATCAGTAAACGCATGAATATAAACCTCCGTCAAGCCTTCTGTGGCGCAAAAAGAAGTAATCGCCTGCAGATGATTGATATGAGAATGAACGCCGCCATCACTTACCAAACCGATCAGATGTAGCGGTTTATTATTTTCTTTTGCAAAACTTACGGCATTACGCAATGCTTCATTCTGATAAAATTCTCCATTCCGTATGGCAACATTAATTCGTTGTAATTCCTGGTAAACAATCCTCCCGGCTCCGAGGTTCAAATGGCCCACCTCGCTGTTGCCCATCTGGCCGTCAGGAAGACCAACATCTTCGCCGCAGGCTACCAATGTTGTGTTAGGGTATTGAGCATATAATGAACTGACAAAAGGCGCATTTGCATGCGCTATTGCATCACTGGATGAAACCTTGCCGAGGCCCCACCCGTCCATGATCACAAGAATTATTTTTTTGTTTTCCATTTAGCGAAAATAAATTATTTACAAGGATTATATGACAAGATCTTAAGATTATAACCTGTTAGTGGTATTAACATAAATATCAACACTTTGGCATGTTTTTGGCAAGTCTCGGCTGAACCAGATCTTCAATGAAAATTAAAATCTACAAAATGAAAAAGCCTTTGGGGGGTTTGCTCCTGCTTGCAACTTTAATCTTTTCCTCTTTTGCCAGCATCGATACTTTAGAAATGGATGATGTGCTGATAGCCCTTAAAGCAGGTAATGCTTCGCAACTATCAAAGTATTTTGATGCAAGAGTTGACATCGGGCTTCCTGATAAAAGTGACAATTACAGCCGAACCCAGGGTGAAATGGTAATAAAAGACTTTTTTGGCAGTAACGTTGTAAGGAACTTTAATTTAAAATACAAAACTGAAAAAGGTGGTACAAACTATTGTGTTGGCACCCTGCAAACAAAAACAGGCAATTATCGCACTACTCTTTTTATGAAACAAAAGGGCGACAAGCAATATCTGCAGGACATAAACTTTCAACGAGCAGATTAGAAATTCTTCTTATAATATATTTAGCCTTGCACCAACCGGTGCAGGGCTTTTTTTTGCCGCTGATGATTATTACTCTGATTACTTCCTGTTAATCTCTTGCGGGATTTATTTAGCTTTGATTATGGCATTTTATAATGATCAACTAAAGGGTTTGATAGACTCGGCTTTACAAGAAGACATTGGTGATGGAGATCACTCAACATTATCTGTTATTCCAAAAGGAGAAAAAGGAAGAGCTGTACTTAAAATCAAGCAGGATGGCATACTGGCAGGTATGAAAGTAGCTCAGCAAATTTTTGCTCTAGCGGAAAGAGATGCGATTTTTACGCCGTATAAAATGGATGGAGATAAGATGGTAGTTGGAGAAAAAGCTTTTGAAGTGGATGCGTCAATTCATACGATACTTCAATGTGAAAGAGTTGTGCTTAATTGCATGCAGCGCATGTGCGGCATTGCAACGCTAACACGTAGTTATGTTGATAAACT
>JBBPYM010000297.1:0-10541 GCA_038199905.1 Chitinophagales bacterium
AATCAATCAGACATCCAGAATTTTTCAGTACCGTCTCCATCTTATTAAACCTCTTGTATCCCCATCCACTCAATAAATCAAGCCAAAAAAAATTGGTGATATCAGTCCCTAATTCCACTACTGGAAACCTTACACATCATTATTCAAGTCAGGAAATTGATGCTCACGACGAGGTATAAACGCGTGCTACAGCAGTGTATAGGCATTAATTTTAGCCTGATTTCGGCAGTGCAGTCTTCCACCCGAAATATATTCTGGCAGCAACACCCGAGTAATTATTACCCCTAAATGTCCCTGATCTTAATCAATTACATGTGTAATATCGACAGTATTACTCGATTATCCCGTGGCACCTTCTTTGAACTCATGGACTAAATCTTATTAGATCATGAAAAGACTTGTTACAGGAATTGGTTTTCTGTTTTTTGCCCTTGCGTTTGCAAGCGCTCAGAAAACATCAATATTATTAGAACCGCAAACCCGTAAGATTAACCAGGGAGAACCTCTTCCCTCCCAATCCTCATTTGACATCCAGGTACCTGTCGGCAACGGCATAGGGGTTATCATGATTAATGTGTTTAAAGGTAGCAGTCCTTCAGATATCATTGAGAAAACCTCCTGGACAAGACCGGGTTATTTTAAGGGCGATTTTGCCGAGCTGCCTGTCGACCTGAGATTACGTAACAACAGCAGGTATGGTTTTGATGTATGGCTGTATTCACTCCTTAGCGATTCTGAGAAAACTAACCTTCGGGAATATGTTCAGCAAAACATAACAAATTATCTCAATGCATTAATTGAGTCAAACGTGAAAAGAATGGATATTGACAAGAAATCCGGAGAAATTGTGCAGGATCTGAATGGCATTGTCAAGAGGAGCCTGACCTATTATAAAAATACCCAGCAACGCGACTTTGACGGCTTCTCAGATATTGTGAAATTAAAAGTGAAACAATTGACCAACGCCAGGATGTCCAACGCGAATTACAACGTTATCAGGAAACCAGCAGATTCCCTAATGAGTGCGGATGATCTAAAGGCTGCTTATGGAAATCAATTACAGAACGATTTGCTACAGATTATTTTAAGCGAAGCCGACAATTACCTTAACCTTGAATTTGTAAAACTTTCTGATCACTTCGTCATCTCCAACCGGATTTCCGAAAGCGCACAAACCATACTGCCTTTGTTTGTAGGCTACGGAGGCGTATACCTCGGCGGAAGTTTTAATAATCTTGACTATGATTCCCAGCCCTATGCAGGATTCTCGTTCCCCCTAGGCAGAGGCAATAAGAACTACTATGGGAGAACAAGTTTCATCCTGGGCATTTTCCTGGCAAATTTAAAAGATGGTGCGGGCAATATCATTACAGGGCCTATCGTGGACAGGCCAGTTTTTGCAGGTTTAGGCTTCCGTATCTATGATTTCATAAACCTTAATGCTGGTATGGTGGCAACTTCTACTGAAAAGCAAAATATATCAAATATTAAGACATCTGATGTTCAACTAAAGCCTTTCATTGGTCTTAATGCCCAGTTCAACCTTTGGCTTGGATTGCATAAAAAGTAATCATCAGTCTTCAAAATCAACACATGAAATATTTATACAGGTATATTTTTTTCTTCCTGCTTTTTATAATCTTCCTCAGCTATTCGCAAAGAACAGAAGCACAGGATGGAGTAAAGGACTGGCAAATCGGCCTGGGTATCGGTTATGCAAATTATTATGGCGATCTTAGCAATTACCGAATCGATGGCGCAAAAGAGTTGTATAAAATATACAAATTCGGAAACTATAACAGTTACTACCAGCAACAACCTTCCATTAGCCTTTTATTTCAAAAGCAATTAACACCGGTACTGGGGATCATGTTCCAGGCAAACCACCTCCAATTCTCAATGAGCGACAGATATCGGAAAAATAATGGATCCCTGGATAGCACCTCCGCTAATTTCTCCCGTTCATTGAATTTCAAAACCACAGTGCAGGACCTTGGTCTTGCCTTTACTTTTACCCCTCACGGTGCTGAAAAGGTTATTTTCTATCCTTCTTTTTATTTAGGAGCAGGAGTGTCTAAATTTGTTGTAAAAGGGGATCTCTATGATTCAAAGAACAACCGTTATAACTACACCTTGCCCGGTAATATTAATGACGGAAATTATGAAACCAATCTTCGGGATGTAAGAACAGAGACCAATAGTAAATTTCGGAATGTTATACCATATGTTGACCTTGGGTTGGCTTTAAATTTCAGAATCAGTCCATTATTATCCATTGCTCTTCAGTCAGACATAAAATATTCGGCTAGTGATTACCTGGATGATGTGAGTGAAATATACAAGCTTTCTTATGCAACTCCTGCAGAGTCGTATGCAGCAAAACCGGGGTATAACATAGTTGATCCAGTTACGCGTCAAAGAGGTGACAATAATGGAGTGAATGATTTTTACATCAACAACCGGATCGTTTTAAATATTGCCCTTTCTAAAAAGAAAGCGAGCACACAGTTCCATTCTCCGGTTATCTATTCCCTGAGTAAACCCTATGTCAGCAAGAAAGTAGATTCAATAAACAAAAAAATGATTGCTGCTGCCGATTCTGTTGTGCGTATTAAGACGGATTCTGCCATGCATATAAAGAGGGATTCTGTCAACAGGGCCCATAGGGATTCCATTTCACGAGTTGCTGCCATGTCAAACAGATCAACAGATTCAACAGTGGCAAAACAATTAAATAGTATTAACAACCAACTGTCATATATCAAGGAAATGTTGCTGGCTCAGCAACCAACATCACGATTACGACAGTTGCAATACCAGACCGATTCAGTTGCTAACTTAAAAAAGCAATTGAGGAAGAAGATTCCTTTGAGCAAAGAAAATAACCTTCAACTGCGCATATATGACCTGCAACTCGATAGCCTGAAGAATGAATATCAGAACACGCAACGGAAATTGAACCAGCCGTTTAGCAACACGGACAGCACAATGCTGCTCCAAAAATTGTCTGACACTATGCACTATTCCAGCGCGCCGGCAATGGCAGTAAAAACTACCGTTCAGGAGGATAGTGGTCGTGCATATAGCATTTACCTGCAAAGAATTTACTCTTTGCAACAAAGACTTGATAGAGCAGAAAAAAGATCAGCTATTGTCGCCAGGCCTGATAGTTCTGCTGAGAGATTCAGAACCATTTACAAGACTGATTCCTTAATTGCGGCTGCGCACAAAAAAGAAACCGATAGCATATTTAAGCAGTATGATCAGGAGTTGAGTGTGTTAAGGGAGCAGGCAAAGGCTTCTGCTGATTCTTCTGCCCGTTTAAAAGCCCGTTTGCGTTCTTCCGAATCAAATGTTAGCGCTGACACTATTAAGAAAAGGACTCCCTGGTATGAACGCTACCTTGGTATTGGAAAGAAAAAACAACCAAAAGCTCAAACAGATACTTCAGTTGTTATCAATGACACCGATCAGCAAAGACTTTACGATACTGATGCGGCAGTTACCAACAGGAAGATTGAAAAGGTTGAGGATGCCAAAGCCGATGTGGCAGTAAACCGAATTAAAGAGGCCAGAGAAAAAGAAATACGTCTCGATTCGGTGGAATATTCAACGAACCTTGCATTGATTCAAAAAAGGATAGAGCAAAACTCCAACTCTATCGCCACAGTTAAAACGCAGTTGCTGCGATCCGAGGATTCCGCGGCTTATTACAAACAGGCTGCCTCAGAAGCTCAGGATTCAGCCAACATGAATGAGAGAAAGTGGTATCAAGATCTTTTCACGTCAAAAAAGAAAAGAGAAAACAGCAATACTGCAGAGTCAGCCGTCAGCGAACGTAACAATGAGCAACAGCGGTTTTATGATGATGACATCAGGAACAAGCAAAACCGTATTAATGACCTTGAAAGAAGGAATAGCGAGTTACAAAGTTCATACCGTTCTTACGAAGCAGATAGAAACTCAAGACAGCGCGCAGATTTCCAGGTTACACCCGTTTTTGTGCCTGAACGAAATACGAGCAGTGATAGTAAGGATATGGAAAACCTAAGAGCAGAGCTCCAAAATCTTCGTAATGAAATAAGTTACAATAGAGGTCAAAGATCTGTAGTTGCTCAACCTAATGCTGTGCCGGCGCCACCAATTACATTAACTACGCCTAGCCCGGTTGAGACTCAGGTTACTGCTACTTCTACTGGTGATACATCAGGGTTAAGATCATTACGGGAAGAATTGGACCAGTTACGAAACGAACTGGATAGTATGAAGAAATCACCGGTGAAAATGCAACCTGTTCCTACAGTTAATCAAGTTAAAACCCCAGCGAAGGATAACATTAGTACCTTCCCGGTTATTAGTGTTTATTTTAAACTAGGTGCAACTGGTCTTTCGGCAGATCAGTTAAATAAATTAGCGCCATTAGGCAAGATGGCCAATCGAAATACTGGGGCTACCATTAGCTTAACCGGCTTTACGGATGCGGTAGGAAGCGTGGAGAAGAACAGGATCATTGCTGACAAACGATCAGCATATATAAAAAACATTCTTGTCACAAGGTATAAGATTGGCGAGAGCAGGATCGAGATCGAAGATGCTGAGCTTGGCCAGTCCGGTGCCGCCAGGAAAAACAATCCACTTGACAGGCGTGTTGACCTTCAATTCAAATAAAATATTCTTCAAAAAAATCAACTCCCTTTATGGAAGGATCAGATCTTTAGTTATTAATTCTCTAGGTTCTCCATGTGATAAATGTTTTGCTGATTAGATGACCAGAAAAAATGGATAACCTAACTGCTCATCATCCTTGTCGATTGTGAAAAATCCAATGCTTTCCATCAATCCCAATCGGTAATAGACCGCTTCAATTTTGTACATCCGCACCAGACCGATTACTCTGAAAATAAAGTGAACAAATGCCCAATTTACCATCCCGGGTTTTGTCCCAGGTTCGGATTACGCTCCAACTGGGTTTGTGAAATAGGCCATAACAAATTCTTCGCCGCGAATGACCTGCCAGAGTTGGCAATAATATAACCATTAACATCACCCGCTATATTGGAAACATCAGAAGGCCTTAATGCCAGGGATTTTTTCATGCCCTTAAGATCTTCACCAAGCAGGCTGCCCTGGTTCCAGCGTATGATGTCAAAATAGCGCTGTCCTTCCAAAGCCAGTTCCACCCTGCGTTCCCGGCGAACCTCGGTTTTAAGGTCGAGCCCGTTTGTTGCAAGTTCTGTAATCACCATATTCTTCATGCCTACACGCTGGCGAATTTTATTGATCGTTAAATCAATGTCTGCCTGCGTTAATGTTCCCTGCTCCAGTTTCGCTTCAGCGTATGTCAGCAGCACTTCCGCCAATCTTATCAGGTGAATATCGTTTTCATCCCTGCTTACCTGTGCAACGACAGTCAGCTCAACATATTTTGTAAAATAAAATCCAGTTATTGTCACCGATCCTAATTTATTCGAGATGAACTTTGGTGTCGTAAAGGTTCCCCAATTCGCGGTGTTTGATTCGTTCTTTCCATCCTGCCTGCCACTCCATGCGGACCCAGGTCTCAGGATCGTTTGCGGCATACGTGGATCGCGGTTATTGAAAATGTTGGCGTAAGAATCTTCTTTATACAGGGGTGATTTATCAATGGGTAACCCATCAGTGCATAAGTATGCATCCACTAATGATTTTGTAGGATTCCATCTTGAAGCCTGGTCAGGCACCTGGGCTTCCCTGCTCATGTTGTGGTAAGCAAGCGCTTCTGCAGAATACAGTCGGGCGAGAATCGTTTCTTTGTTTGTTGCATTTTTGATCTTGCCTTTATAAGTAAAAAGTTCATTGTAGCTCGTTGCAGGATTTCCATTACTGTATAATTGGTACAAGTTGAGATCCATAACCTCTTTAGCGGCCTTTTCGGCTACGTCAAATTTCTTGTTATATAAAGCTATCCTTGCCTTGTAAGCTAATGCCCCACCTTTGGTTACTCTACCAAGATTAACACCTGTCTGGGTGAGGGGTAACTTGGCAGAAGCTTCCTGCAATTCTGTTAGTATGAAGTCTACTACGTCCGCTTTCTTTTGTCGTGTACCGAATACCTCAGGATCATTTATCTGTAAGGTGTTTTTGACCAGTTGTACGTCACCAAAAAACAGGGTAATATAACTGTACAGGTAAGCCCGGATAAATCTGACTTCCGAAGCCATTGATTCTTTAACGGCTTCCCTTCCTTCTGCTTTTGCATAGTTTTCAAGGAAGGCGTTGCAACGGCGGATGCCATCATAAGCACTGGTCCATTCGTTGTTTATTCCCCCAAGATCAGTTGGATAATTTCCGCTACCTATGCGCAGGTAATCATTCTGCGAAGAACTAATGGTATTGTCGCCCAAATTTTCCATGTCCAGCGTATTCTTTCCCTTTATGTAGGCATAACATCCATTCACTGCCAGCTGAAGCTGTTCTTCCGTCTTAAAGAAAGTGTCGTCTACCAGCTCGTCAAGCGGCAGCCTGTCAAGGAAGTCCTTTTTACAAGCACCGAGCGTCAGTACACTTATCATCAGGCAATATAAAATGTTCCTTTTCATGTTATTTAAAATTTACATTGAGTCCAAAAATGAATGTTTTGACTTGTGGATAATAGCCGCCGCTGCTTACCGGAGTCTCGGGATCATAGGCATAGTAAAAATCTGTTTTAGTCAGCAGGTTGTCAGCCGATATAAACGCTCTTAAGCGGCTGATGCGCAATTTTTCGGTCAGTTTTGCCGGCAGCGTGTAGCCAGCCTGAACATTCTTTAGCCGAAGGTAAGCGGCGTTTTCCAGCCACATGGTAGAAAATCGCTGGTTATAAGCCAGCTGATAAGTAAATCTTGGATAACTGGCATTGGGATTCTCAGGTGTCCAGCGATCCAGGTGATATTTTTGAGGATTAGCGGACTCATTAATATAGGCATGGCGGGCGGCTCCTTTTATGTAGCCTGAAGCTTTTCCAACACCCTGCAGAAAGAAATTGACATCAAAACCTTTCCATCCTAAATCTGCACGGAAAGCATAGGTGTAACGAGGAAAAGGGTTACCGATAATTTTTCGGTCGCCCGCCACCGTTATTTGTTTGTCGTTGTTAAGGTCCTCATACATAACATCTCCCGGCGCCACCTTATCTCCTGCGATAAATGGAAACTTGGGCGTATATACATTAGTGGTAGCATTGTAATCGAAATCAGACACCTGTGCAAGACGCTGCGCTACCAGGCCATAAAAAGCGTCGATAGGCTCATTTAAAAACCGTACCTGGTCGCCGAAAGTTGGTGGCACACCTCCTAAACTTACTACCTTGTTTTTCACATCAGATAGATTAGCATTTAATCGGTACCTGAATTGTCCAATCCTGTCTTTCCAGTCTAATTGTAATTCCCATCCGGTATTCTCAACTTTTCCCGCGTTTTGTGAAGGTTCGGTTGCACCAAGAACATCGGGAAGCGTTACTCGTAAAAGAATGTCGTCGGTATTGTGTTTGAAGTAATCAGCAGTTATTCCGAGCCGTCCGTTGGCCATAACCAGGTCCAGCCCTATATTTTGTTTGATAACCGTTTCCCAGGTCAGGATCTCGTTCGGAAGGCTTGTTTGTGCGTATGCAGGTGTAAGCGTGTTTCCAATAGGCATGGTATTGACCGGCCCGATTGTAGACAGGTATGCATAATCGCTACCCACTTTGTCATTCCCAAGTTCACCGTAAGAAGCCCTGATTTTCACATCATTAAAAATATCTTTCAGCTTGCCAAAAAATGTCTCTTCTGACAATCTCCATCCTACAGAGGCTGAAGGAAATAAGTTCCAACGCACATCTTTTCCAAAACGGGAAGAACCATCGTACCTGAAATTCAATTCTGCAAGATATTTATTATTCAACACGTAGTTAACCCTGCCAAACAGTGATTGCAACGCAGTCTGGCCATCGTTTCCGGTGTTAAGCTGGTTTTGAGTGCCAAGATTGATATTACTGAGATCCTGTGAAACAAGATTGGTTCTGCTTGCAGTAAAGCTTTCCCCTATATTTGATTCCTGTGAAGCGCCGGCAAGTATTTTTATATCATGAATTTCACCAAAAGATTTCTCGTAATCAGCCATTGCAATAACCGTTTGATATGTATTGGTATAATCACGATTATCTATCCTGTTCGGGAAATTAGTTTGGTATATTCTATCGCCGGTGGTGGGACTAAAATAATCTATGGTTTTGGATAAAATTTCTCTCCTCGAATTAGATTTTACCAGGCCGTACTGCCCACGCAGTTTAAATCCTTCAAACAGGCTTAACGCAGCGCTCAGGTTACCCGTCAATTCCTGCGAAGAAAAATCATTATATCCTCCGTCGGTTGCAACAGCCACAGGATTGCGCGACCCACCTAGATATCCCCAGCCGCCTGTTGTGAACCGTACCGGCACCAAAGGAGATATCTGGTGCGAAGAATATAACGGGCCCGCAGCTTCATTGAGACCTTCGGATGACTCGCTATATTTACGGTCAACATATCCGATATTAAAATCGAGATCTAGACGATCCATTAATTTAGTATTAAGGCGCAGGCGGATATTATTCCTCTTTGCGCCATAATTATCTCCCGTTACAAGTCCGTCCTGGTTTAAGTAACCGTAAGAAACATAATAGTTAAGATTGTTGCCACCTCCGTTTAAGCTGATATTATGATTCTGCTGACCCGCCCTTGTTTTATAAATTTCCTTTAACCAGTTTGTGTTGGCAAAATAATTCAGGTCAGTACCATTGCGCGCCTTTTCTATGTCGGCATCCGTATAGGTAATGGTTCTGCCAACATTTTTCTGAGCCTCGTTTAGCAAGGTCATATATTCCGGGGAACCCAAAAATTCAGGAAGTGCCGTGGGAGTTTGGAAACCAAGGTAATTTGAGTATGAAAGGTTAGGTTGCGCCCCCGACTTCCCTTTCTTGGTAGTGATGAGTATAACCCCGTTAGCACCACGCACTCCATATATAGACGAGGAAGCTGCATCCTTTAAAACCGAAATGCTCTCGATATCATCAGGGTTGATAATATTCATATCACCACCCGGAATTCCATCAATCACCACCAGCGGATTGGCATCTCCAAGGGTGCCTACACCACGGATACGTATTGAGCTTCCGTTTTGGCCTGGAAGTGCTGTGGAATTCCTGATTGTAACACCTGGCATTAACCCTTGCAGGCCGGTGGATGTTGCCGTGATAGGGCGGCTCTTAAAATCTTCTGCTGTAACAGCGCTGATGGCGCCGGTTAGATTTACTTTCTTCTGCGTACCGTACCCAACAACTACCACTTGCTCCAATGACTTAGCATCTTCCTCCATTCGCACATTTAAGCTTTCCTGGTTATTAACTATTCTTTCCATTGTCTGAAATCCGATAGAAGAAAAAATTAAAGTAGCATTTGCACCTGGTGCAGTGACAGAAAACCTACCAGTGGCGTCGGTAGTTGTAGCTATTGGTGTTCCTTTAACAGACACCGTAACACCCTGGAGAGGCGTATTGCTTGCACCTGATACCACAGTACCTGTAATAGTTAAATCAAAGTTCTGCGATGGCTTGTCGGTAATATCAGCCCTAACGGGCTTTACGTTGAACTCTGGAGTCTTCCTGCTGAAGTTAGAAGCAAGTATGTTCTGCGCAGGTGCCAATGCAGGCATCAATACGCTACATGTCAGGCCTAACCATAACGTACGAAAAATGAAAGGTGAGTGCATCTTAGCGTTGTTTTTTATTGATAGATGTAAGTTAGATTTTCATCCCGGACAAGTCGATTAGCTACCGGGTATTTCCATTTTATAATGACATTAATAAGAGGTGAATTTTATTGAATATGCTGCTTATGTTCATTACTTATTTCATAAGAAGCTGTTTTCAAATGATGCTTGCTGTAATGTTTCGGCCCATCCTCTGCATTATCAGCGGCATATCAGGCCGTTGGACATGTGCTGATTACAGCGTCGGGACTACAACGAGAACTGTTTACCAGTTCAGTTATGTGGAAAGCCAAAAGAAAGGCCTTGCAAGCACAGTTACTGTGCTGCAAATGAATAGCAGTGTAAGAACAATGCTTTTTTAATCACCCCTTGTGCTTATTTTTGGGTTTCTGTCGATATGCCCTCAATCGCGAAACTGGCTTATTTAAAAGTCGGTCACAGCCATGTCTAAATTTTGACAGTCTGTAACATTAAAAATGAAAACAAAAATAATTACAAAAATCCTTTCGTTTTTATTACTACTCTCAATTAGCGCGCATTCACAAATGCAAAACAATTGTTTATTTTCCCCTCAGGAAATGACAGGGTGAATGGAACCATCGATAAATCCTTTGCTACTTTAGGAAAGGGCCGCCTGGCAGTAAGAAAATGTTATCCCAGGAGAAAAATCCTGCGATTGAAGTTTATTGCAGGACAGGTAGGGTTTACCCGGCGTTATCAAGCCGGTACCGGAATTGCCTAAACGAAGTTTCATTGAAAATATTTATTTGTAGATGCAACACTGATTCATAATGACA
>JBBPYM010000298.1:0-9559 GCA_038199905.1 Chitinophagales bacterium
AAATATGGTAATTACCGGCTTTATTTATTACCGGAGTGAACCTTACTGATTTTTCGCCTTTTGTAGCTGTACTATCCGATAAGAAGGTAGGCCCGTATCCGCCTCGTTTTCCCTTGCTCCATGATCCCTTGACGACTATAATTTTAGTGTCTTCATTGTCAACCCTGATATCAGGGATCCTGTTATCTGCATAGGGATTGCTTTTCAGTTTATTTTTTAACTGGTTGAAATCTATCTCCTGAACGGTTTTTTTTCTGTCAATGGCAATACTAGCAGCTACGGCTGATGGCTGTCCGAGCACCATGAATGCCGGTTCCATACGGATAGAACCATAGGCAATATGAGATGCTGACAAACACACCGGTACCAGCAGATTTTTACATTCTGCAGCTTTAGGAATTACAGATCTGTAGGAGATCGGGTAGGCGTCAAATCCACCGATCTGCACATTACCTTCGTTTTTCACCCTGCCATCCACTACTAACCGCTGGCAGCTATGCGAATCCATTGTATAGGCTTTGCCGATACGCCGGTAAAAATCCACCGATACGCCATAAACCGCGTATTTGTTGCCAATGTCTGTTTGTCCGAGACCGCCTGATGTTAGCCCACCGAGACGATTGCCTGGCTCTATAAGTATAACGGTTTTGCCCATCTTCTTTGCAGTATACGCTGCTATTACACCGGCTGAGCTACCGCCGTAAACGCAGATCTCATACGTTTCGGTTGCCTTATCCTGTGCGTGCACGCTTACAGTGGTGGCAAATACAATTAATAGAATGAAGGATATGTTTAGTGGCTTGAGTTTTTTCATATTTCTCAATGGGGATGGCATAATCAGAATTATGGTCGTGTTTTGAGAAAGCCTCAACGCACGACCATAAGTTTAGATACTAATAACCAGGATTTTGATCCGCCTGTGTAAGCGCTGGATTGTTGTTCAATTCTTCTGTAGGGATGGGCCACAGCAGCCTTGCATCGCTGAAAGTTCTGCCGGCGGCCTGCATGGCGGTTTTTACGCGGCCCGTTCTTTTAAGATCCCACCAGCGGCGACCTTCGAGAATAAATTCATACCCTCTTTCATTTAGCACAGCATCACGAAATGCGTCTTTACTCATTCCTGCGGGATAGTCAACAGGAGATACCACGGCAGGGTCATAACCGTATGCCCTTCTTTTGATCATGTTCAAACGTTCCAGGGCAAGCGCAGATGGCGCGCCGGTGGCCATGTCGGAAGCTTCAGCGTAAATAAGGAAAGCTTCGGTATATCGATAGATCGGAACACTGTAGTTGCCAAAGCCCTGTGGGGAAGTGATGAATTTTTTAAAAAGAATCGGTGAAGCAGCAGGCAGCGCGATACTGTCGCCAGCTGCGTTTACATACTTGGTATATAAATTAAATGATTTCCTGAGGTCCTTGTCATTCCAACTTGTGCCAATGAAAGAGTTCAGGTTTGGCAGCCAGGCAAAGTTTCCACTACTGCTGTAATTGTACGGCGGCGTGCTGGGACGATGCTCGTAAGTTGGTATAGCAGATTGCCTGGTATCTGAATGATGAACGGACATGATATCTTCCGGGTTTGTAACGGTAGCAAAAATCTTGTAAAAGTCTTCCTGCTTTTTTACAGGTACAAGTGAATAACGCGTAGCAGCTATAACATCATTTGCTTTTGCCGCGGCTTCTGTCCATTTTTCCTGGGTAAGATATATCAGTGCCAACAACATCTTGGCGGCATATTTAGAGGCACGACCTGTTTGGTCACCCACTGTTTCAGGCAGATCCTTTTCGGCAGCCAATGCATCAGCGAGAATCAGTTCATACACTTTCGCTACGGGCTCACGGACACCCGCAATCGCACTTACGTCGGCGCTTTCATTTGTTTTGATCGGCACGGCGCCCCAGCCCCGTACGAGGTTGAAGTAAGCCATGGAACGCAGGAAATGCGCCTCGGCTAAGATCCTCTTTTTTACGTCATCGCCCATCTTTGTAATCTGGGGAACGTTGGCAAGTACAGAATTTGCCTGGTTGATCTGCTGGTACAAAAGTGCCCAGTTGGTAGAAGCCCTGTCAATATTTGTCTGGTCAAGGTTACGGTCGAATAGTGAAATCGGCGCCTGCGAACCACGACCCGTCGTATAATCCGCGTGAAGCGTTACAAAAAGATAGTAGGTGATGCCGTAATAATCTGTTCCAAAGGAAGAATATGCTCCCCTTATTGCAGCCTGTGCATCTGCTTCAGTCTCGTAAAAATTAGCTTTACTGATAAAGCTTTTTGGTACTTCTTCCAGCGCCTTTTTGCAGGATGAAACAAGCACCGTAGCGATTAAAAATATTATTAGTTTTCTCATTGTCTTAATTTGTCTGGATTAAAAATCTAATTGAATTCCTGCCGCAAATATTTTAGCGTTAGGGTAACCGTTGGTATCTGTTCCAACACCTAGTCTGCTGCCAACATCCTGCGAATCATTACCGGTGGTATTTACATCGGGGTCAAGACCGATATAGTTGGTTACAGTGAGAAGATTGTTAGCCTTCACATAAACCCTGATCCTGCTGAAATAAGGCATCCCGATTGATTTAACTGGAATGTTGTAGGCAAGCTGCAATGTTTTCAGTCTCAGGTAACTGCCATCTTCGATAAAACGGTCTGATGACTGCATCTGCGTGGCCGCGCTGATCTTTGGATATTTCGCCTTCGGGTTAGGGTTCTGTGGGGTCCAATAGTTACCGAAAATATCTGCCAACTGGTTCTGGCCTCTCTGGAAGGAATTCAGGTTAGTGTAACCCGTTTGGAAAAAGATATCGTTGCCCTGTACACCTTCGAAGAAAAAGTTCAGGTCAAAATTCTTGAATGAAAAATTCGAGTTAAATCCAAATGTAAAATCAGGATTAGGATTGCCCATGATCACGCGATCCAGTGGTGTGATCAGGTTGTCTTTGTTGATATCTACATATTTGATAAAGCCAGTGGTTGGATCCAATCCATTTTCGAGGTAACCGAAAAACATGCCTAAGGGCTGGCCAACCCTGGCGATATTGTACCCCGATAAGCCGGATAAAAGACCGGTAGAAACGATATCCCGGTCTCCCGAAAGTTTAACCACCTTGTTTTTGTTGGTGGAGATCTGCCCGGAAACATCCCATTTAAAAACGCCTGTGAATATATCGGCCGACACACTTAACTCAAATCCCTCGTTCTGTATTTCGCCGATATTCTGAAGGATGGAACCGAAACCTACAGAGGGAGGAAGAGGGACGGAGGCCAGCAAGTTATGGGTATTCTTTTTATAATAGTCGAATGTAATTCCCACCCTGTCGTTGATGATGCCGAAATCGAAGCCCACATCCAATTGCCCGGTAGTCTCCCATTTAAGCTTGCTGTTTGAAATTCCTGAAGGAGCATAACCAATACTTTCCGCCTGTCCTCCATCAATATACCTAACGCCTGATAACCGGTCAAGTGACTGGTAAGGTGAAAGGGCGGTGTTACCCGTGATACCATAACTTCCACGAAGTTTTAAGTTGCTGACGAATTTTATATTCTTCATAAAATTCTCATCAGAAATACGCCATGCTACTGCACCGGAAGGGAAAACTCCCCACTTGTTTTCCTTGCCGAACCTGGAAGATCCATCGGCCCTAACGCTGGCGGTCAAATAATATTTATCATTAATGGAATAATTAACCCTGCCCAGTCCGGAAGCAAGCGTCCATTTAGAGTAACCAGATGATGGCGGGTTGATGGTAGAAGCTGAACCAAGATTAAAGTTCTGGGTGATATTATTCGGGAAACCCCCTACAGAAATGCCAGTATTTTTATTCACATTTGTTTGATACGTAAAGCCACCCGTTACATCAAGCTTGTGAGAATTAGCAAATGTTTTGGCGTAGTTGATCGTGTTCTCATTAAGGAATGAATTCTGGTAAGATTGGCTGGAAGATGCGCTGCCCCTGTCGTTAGCAAATATAATAGGGGTGAAAGATTCACCGGAACTGATCTGGTATTCCAAACCTATCAGCGACTTGATGGATAACCCTTCCATCAGTTTGATGGTTAGGGCCGTATTGGTTAGTACGGAGTTGGCGAATGACCTGTTTTTGTAAGGCTCGCTGTACAAAAGGGGATTTCTCATGTCGGTAGGGTCAACGAAAGGATATTTTTGTTCTATCCTGGTAAACTGTCCGTTGGCTTCGTATGGTGACAAGGTAGGAGGGGCAGACATTGCGCCGGTAAAAAGCGTGTTGCCTCTTGAACCATTATCAACGGGAACCGAGAATTGTTCTCTTCGCGATAAGGTGATATTTTCAGATATCGTCAGCCAGCTTTTTACGTCGTGATCAAGATTAAGTCTTATTGATCCTCTCTGGATGCCTGAATTAAAGATGATACCATCCTGTTTGTAGTAGTTACCTGATAGCGAGTACCTTGTTTTTTCAGAACTGCCTGAAAAAGTGATGGTATGATTTTGAACAGGTGCTGTGCGAAAAATAACATCCTGCCAGTCGGTACCGTTCTCGTTCACCGTGTCAACGTTAAAATAAGGAGTCAGTGAGCTATTTCTCATCCATTCGTTGGCAACTTCAGCGTATTGTTTTGGCTTCAACAGGTCATAACGTTTGGCAACTTTCTGCTGACCGAAATAACTGTTTACGCTTACCTGTCCCCGTTGTCCTATTTTCCCTCTTTTTGAAGTGATGATCACTACACCATTTGCGCCACGGGAACCGTAGATGGCAGTAGCGGAAGCATCTTTCAAAATATTTATTGATTCGATGTCGGAAGGGTTCAGGAATTCGATCCCCCCGGCTAAGGGGAATCCATCAACCACAAAAAGCGGTGTATTACTACCGATCATGGAGTTTCCACCGCGGATGCGTACCTGTATCCTCGCCCCAGGAGCGCCTGAGTTATTGGTTACCTGCACACCGCTCGACTGGCCTTTAAGTGCTTCGCCAATATTGTACACCGGCGTAGACTCTAACTGCGCAGTTTTTACCTGGGAAACAGATCCGGTAAGGTCGCGCTTGCTTTGTGTGCCATAACCTACCACCACTATGTCGTCCAGTCCCTCAACTGCATCTTCCAGTGTTATGTTGAGTTCTGTTTGCTGCGTTACTGTAACAGTCTTCGTTTTAAAACCGACATAGGAAATTTCCAGCACCAAAGTTTTACCGGAACTGTTAACGGTGAGGGTAAAACGCCCGTCGGTTTTTGTAGTGGTTCCTTCGTTACTGCCCGACACCGAGATAGATACCCCCTGCAGCGGCTCTCCTTTGGTGTTACTTACTTTTCCTGAGATGGTGATGGGGGGAGCAGTAACGTTGGTGTTATTGATGATTCCATGATTGATGTTGTTTTTTGCACTGGCCGTGAGACCGAGAAAAAGCAGGAAGACAACAGTTAATTTTACAGTCGCCAAAGTGTTGGCGAAAGCCTTTTTGGATAGGCCAAATGGCTTCTCACAGGCAAATAATTCCAT
The DNA here is from genome assembly GCA_038199905.1 of Chitinophagales bacterium. Taxonomy (GTDB): domain Bacteria; phylum Bacteroidota; class Bacteroidia; order Chitinophagales; family Chitinophagaceae; genus JADCRZ01. Next base: position 5,481 of record JBBPYM010000298.1, read on the forward strand.
AAGTTTGTTAGTTTTTGATGAAAGAAAAATATGAGTCCCGGATCTGATGTTGTATTAGATCAATTACTACCTAATACGAAACAAATTTATCACAACGCTTTATCCTGCGCAAATAATTAACTAAAAAGTGATTTTACCAGAGCTGCTTGCGTAATTTTTTTTTACCGCAAAGTGCGCGAAGAAAACCCGCAGAGGGCGCGAAGAGATGGTGATTATCCGCATAACATATGAATGAAGGATTTTCGAAAAATGCTTAGGGCCCTTGTGTCCTTAGTGCCTTCTTTGTGTTCCTTGTGGTAAAAAGAAATGCCTGCACCCAAAGCTCTCCGGCAATGCCGAGTGGCTGTTTAAGTGATAGTTTTCTAACGTTGATACCCTCAGAAAATATTTTTTGTAAAAAAGTTTCCCTTCTGTTTACACGCTGCGACTAAAGCTACTCAAACCTTAAAAAAAGCAAAATGAAAAAATTTATCGGTTCTCTTACAGCGATCCTTGCCACTATCTCAATGTTTACTGCCTGCTAGAAAAATGCACAAGACATCGTTTCCAAACCCAATGGCAGCACAACTTCAGAACAAGAGCTTTACATGCCAAATGTAAAAGGTGTTTTCCGCGAATTCAACATCCAGTTACCACTTAGTAGTACCTCACAACAAGTTAGTACAGAAGTAAAAGATAATATGGTTATCATGGAAGGAGATATCATCCTCGGTAACCTGGTTGAATTTGAAGGAAGCGAAGCAGTAGCTATCGATGGAGCAAGCTACCGCTGGTCAAGTTCAGTAATTCCTTATGTTATCACTGCCGGTCATGCTAAACAAACTGACATCGAATGGGCAATCAACCATGTCAACACCACTACAAATCTTTGCCTCGTTCCAAGAACAAACCAAACAAATTATATACAGTTTGTTAGTGGCAGCGGATGCGCCTCTTATGTTGGTAAACAGGGAGGAAGACAGGACATCACCATCGGCAGTTGTTCAGCGGGAAGCATAGCCCACGAAATTCTCCATTCTGCCGGTTTATGGCACGAACAAAGCAGGGAAGACAGGGATAGTTATATCACGATCTCTACCGCTAACATTCAAGCCGGTAAAGAACACAACTTCAACAAACATGTGTCTGACGGTATAGACATCGGCTCTTATGACTACGGTTCCATCATGCATTATCCGAAAAATGCTTTCTCAAAAAATGGTAACAATACCATCAATATAAAAATGCCTCCCGGAACTGCTTCAACAGTAATAGGACAACGCAACGGACTTAGTCCTAAAGATATCGCTGCCATCAACAGCCTTTACACGCCCGGACCATGCAAGGAAGATTGTATATCTCTTAACCCGCTGAATGTTGTTGCCAAACAGTCTGGGAGTATCTGGCTTGTTGTTGACGGAACACATTCAATTTTCTCAGCACCCAATAAAGCAGAAGCTGATAAGATTGTTAAGATCATAAAATACTACGGTATCAACAAGAGTTGTTATGTTGGTCGTCCGAACCCATCTTTCCAATACCTTTTAAAGAACACCACGTCGCCAACAGGAAGTTGGGCCGGAGAAGATGCAATATCTTTTAACCCTGCATCGATTACACTTACTGCCGAAGGAAGCCAGTACGTGATGAAGAGCGGAGCTTCAAGAATGTTTATGTTCCCCAATAAAACTGAAGCTGACATGGCCCTGAGTATGATCAATAAATACGGTTTTAATAAAAGTTGTTTTGTTGGTCGACCAGACCCGTCACTTCAGTACATGAGAAAATAATATTTAATAACCTGGTTAAAGCAGCCTGCGAATCGCGGGGTGCTTTTTTTTCTTAAATTTAAATCATGATGAAGAAAATAATGTATGCCTGCGCCGCGATTGTGTTTTTAGCAGGATGTGCAACAGCAGCCAAAAATTCCCCTAATGAAATGAAGCTTAAAATTGCTCACTACAAGGTTCCCTGCTCGGGAGAGAGCGTTCAACTGTGTTTTGTTATAAAAAAAGATAATGGTGAGAAAGAGTTTTTTTATGACCAGATTGAAGGATTCGACTACCAATGGGGTTATGATTACGAGCTTACCGTGGAAAAAAGAATTATTAAGTTACCAAAGGCGGATATGTCTTCGAATACATACAAGCTTATTAAGATAATTAAAAAGGAAAAGGTTTCGCCGGGCACCGAGTTTGAGCTTCCTGTAAAGTTCAATGATGAGGTAGTTGTTTTGTCTGAAAAGGGAAGCTGCAATTATTTTAATGAGATCAGGATTCAAACCGGTAGTTATTCCTGTGCGGAACTTGCAAAGGCTGAAGCTGCAATTTTTAAGTACGGTGCAGATAGCAATGCACTTGTTTTAGTGCGGATAAAGTCCTGAAATTTTCTTTAACCACAGAGGAAAGCCAGGAGAGGAAGAAGAGGGGCGCAGAGGATTATCCTGTGTGTCGCTTTTCCTGTTCTCCTGGTTTTTTGTTACGGTTAAAAAAAATCTTAATTAAAGATCTTTCTTTACTTTCAGGAACTTAATATCAAAGATAATGAGAAGGGTACAGGTTTGTAAAATGATCATCTCGCTGCTGTTTTTCACTTGTCCGACCCCGTTACTAGCGCAGGTTGCAGATCTGAGCAAAGCCATGGTAATCGCCTCTTCTTCCATCAGCTCGCCGTTTAGGGAAACGGCAATAAAAGTCTTGCAGGAGGAGATTAAAAAGCGCACCTCTCTATTACTGCCATTATCTTCAGCACCGGGCAATGGTTCTATGATTGTTTTGGCAACAGTAAACGACGAGTCGGTGATGGGATTAAAGGTACCTGCAAGATCGGATGATACGCTTTCTCAAACTGGCGCTGAAGGTTTCCGCATTGTAACGGGCAAGTATAAAACAAAAGATGTTCTATGGTTGATAGGCGCGGACAACCGCGGACTGCTTTTTTCTATTGGACGATTTTTAAGTACGGCGTTTCTGGCGCCAAAGAGGATACGATTTGATAAGTCCGCAGAGATCACCACATCACCCGTTTACCCGATACGAGGCCACCAGCTTGGTTATCGTAATACAGCAAATTCCTGGGATGCCTGGACGGTTGAGCAATACGACCAGTATATCCGTGACCTTGCAATGATGGGAACCAACTGTATTGAAAACATTCCCTTCCAGGATGGGTCACCAGGACCGTTAATGAAAGTTCCCCGTGATGAAATGAATAGTAAGATGAGCAGGATATGTGACCGTTATGGACTTGACTACTGGGTATGGACTCCCGTTGATGTGGAACTTTCGGACACTGAGAAATTTGAAGCCGAGGTGAAAAAACATGCTGACTTCTACAAGCAATGTCCGCGGCTTGACAATGTATTCGTGCCCGGTGGCGATCCCGGTGATAATGATCCGAAGTACGTGATGCCATTTTTGAAAAGGATAGCAGCGGAATTAAAAAAATTGCATCCTAAAGCAGGCGTATGGATCTCACTGCAGGGCTTCAGTGATGAGCAGGTAGACTACTTCTATGGTTATTTGAAAAAGAATGATCCCGACTGGCTTGCCGGCGTAGTTACTGGTCCGGGCAGCCCGGCTATCGCCTCTACGCGGTTCAGTTTGCCCGCCAAATACAAGCATCGTGATTATCCTGACCTGACCCATACCGTTAGGTGCCAGTACCCCGTTAAAGATTGGGACCAGGCTTATGCGCTCACGGAAGGCCGGGAGGTATGCAACCCGCAACCTTTTTATTACGCCAAAATTCACCAGCAATATGCGGCCTTTACGGATGGATTCATTTCTTATTCTGATGGCGTTCATGATGATGTTAACAAAGTTGTCTGGTCGCAACTGGGCTGGGATCCTACGAAAGATGTTACCGAAATTGTAAAAGATTATACCCGTTATTTCTTTGGTGCCGCGGTTGCAGACGAGGCAGCCAATGGCATCCTGGCGCTGGAGCGCAACTGGGTAGGGCCATTGGAAGAAAATGGCGGCGTAGAAACCACTTTTGATTTCTGGAAAAGACTGGAATCACAACACCCTGAGCTAACAGCTAACTGGCGCTGGCAGCTTTTGGTTATGCGCTGTTACTACGATACGTACACCCGGCGG
>JBBPYM010000299.1:0-11927 GCA_038199905.1 Chitinophagales bacterium
AATAAACGTAAGAACAGGTGATCACGATCAATAAAAGGAATAATTAAGCAGTATCCTTTATATGTGAGTAAGGTGGTATTATTATGTTCGTTAATTAATGAACTATTTAATTACGCTTCTACCTTTGCCAGTTCACTGAGATTGGGCAGACCTAAATTAAATGTTGTTCCTACGTTCAATTCTGTCGATAGCGTGATGGTACCTTCCAGCATGTCCACGTATCTTTTTATTATGTGCAGGCCAAGTCCGGTTCCCTGGATATTTACGGCATTTTTTGCCCTGTAAAATGTGCTGAACATGTGAGGCAAATCTTCTTTAGGAATGCCGATGCCATGGTCTTTAACCTGTAATATCAGGAAGGTGGATGAACTAACCACTGATATTTCAATGGACTTGTGGTTGTCTGAAAATTTGATTGCGTTACTCAGGAGGTTGATGAGCACATTTTTCAATAATCGTTTATCTGTGGCAAAATTGCTTTCTCCGTCAAAAGACAACTTAAGCTGTTGCCCAAGTTTAAGATTAATTTTCATTTCATCAAAAACGTCGTGTAAAAACACTTTTACGTCAAACACCGTAATTTCGGTAAATACCCGGCCTTCTTCCAGTTTGCCAAGGTTTAGGAAATCTTCCAGTATATGATTTAAATGTTTTACCGAATCTTTAATGCGACGAATATGCTTTTCCCGGTTTAGTTGTTCTTCATTTAATTTGTATTTTGACAATAACGATGCAGATGATAAAATAGTGCTTAGGGGTGTGCGGAATTCGTGGGAGGCCATAGAAACAAACCGTGATTTTATTTCATTTAACTCCTTTTCCTTATTTAAGGCCTCGCTTAATTCGGTTTGTGATTTTTCCAGTTCCTGCAAAGCTTCCTGCAGAATCAGTGTGCGCTCCGAAACTTTGTTTTCAAGCTCGATGTTCATGATTCTTATATCATGGGTAATTTTTTCCAGTTGTGTTTTTTGTTTTACCAGCTTGTTCTCGGTTTCCTTGTGCTGTGAAAGATCACCAATAAAGGTTAAAATAAATCTTTCATCTTGTTGTTCGTATTCATTCATGCTCACTTCAACAGGGAATTCATCTCCATTCTTTTTAACTGCAAAAAGTTCCGTCTCTTTCCATTCAGTCATTTCCGTTGCCTGGTTATTTATTGTCAATCGATAATTGCAAAAGAGTTCCTGATATCGGTCAGGTACCAGAATTTCGAGCTGCCTGCCCTTAAGTTCAGACAATTCATAACAAAACAAACGCTGTGCTTCGGAGTTTGCAAGAATTATTTCGCCTTTGCTGTTAGTAAGAATAATGCTTTCTTTAGCGAATTCAAATAATGCATGCATCTGCTTTTTCTCTTCCTTCAACGAACGATATAATCTTTTAAGGTATAATACTATGAAAATGATGATAACCGCTATTAATGCTGTGATTAATTGCTTAATGGTACTGTGCAGATCGGGTTCAGGTGATGCTGTTATTAATGAACCAAGAATCATAATCAAAGCAAATGCCCCAAACCCATAGGTGTATAAATCTGATTTAAGAAATACAGTTAACAGAATAATTAATAGAAATCCGCTGTTGAGATAAGTAAATGCAGGGTACTCAATCCTAAGGAAGACAGTGCATATGGACACGATGATGCAAAATGCCAAAACCAGTGTTGATCTTGATTTAAACATAGTTATGAGATCAGATTTGTAACCAAAGTAACGCATTAATTGATGATTATAGTGTAAGATCGCTTTCAGTATTTGGCTGTTACTTCATCTTTTCCAAATTCAGATTTATATTTGAGGGATGAAGATTGATATAATTTCCGTTGTTCCCGAACTATTAACCAGCCCTTTTTCTCACTCGATACTTAAAAGAGCGCGTGAAAGGGGCCTGCTGGAATTAAATATTATTAACCTCCGGGATTATACTACTTACAAGCACGGCCAGATTGATGATTACCAGTTCGGGGGAGGTGCAGGAATGGTAATGATGCCGGAGCCACTTATTAACGCCATTGAAACTCTGCGAAAGAGTACGGATTATGACGAAATTATCTTTTTAACCCCTGACGGTGAGCCGCTTGTTCAAAAAACGGCAAACCTGTTGTCTTTAAAGAATAACCTGTTGCTTATTTGCGGACATTATAAGGGAATTGATGAACGTGTACGACAACATTTTGTGACCAGGGAGATAACGATCGGTGACTACGTTTTAAGCGGGGGAGAACTTGCTGCCGCTGTGCTGGTAGATGCAATAGGCAGGTTGATACCAGGTGTGTTGAATGATGAAACTTCCGCCTTGCTGGATTCTTTCCAGGATGGTTTGCTGGCACCACCGGTTTTCACTCGTCCTGCTGATTTCCGCGGATGGAAAGTGCCTGAGATACTTTTAAGTGGAGATCCAAAGAAAATTGATGACTGGCGGTACGAGGAATCCATTAAGCGAACCCGGGAAAGAAGGCCTGACTTGCTGGAAGAGAGCGAATAGAATCAGGGTAAATCTCGAAAATAAATAAAAATAATTACATAGTAAGGTTAGGCAACCCGGGCGCCGCTAACCTATAAGGTTTAAATTGTTTGGAGCTATCACTACAGGCTCAACCTTATAGGTTTAGGAACGGAGTCTGTGCTATTCAAATGATTAAAAAGGAGAAGCCAAATTTTGTTCGATAAACATAATAAGTAGCTAAAAAGATATCAACTTAAAATTCAATACACTGATCTAAACCGGAAAAACAAAACTTTACAGACAGCATAGCTACCATTGGATTCCATACAGCAATGTGGTGGTTGTTCTTTGCCTGGTTTTTATTGATGACAGTGAACACTTCTGTGAGTTGACCATTGATTCTTAAGGAAGAAGGTTTTTGTGCCAAAGCCGGAATATTAATGACCATATTACGCTTAACCGGTTTGTTATCAAAATTGCCGTTGTTAGAGGAGAGATTTATCCGGTAATTTTTACTTCTCACCGTAGCCTGAAAATGAAGCAGTTCAAATTTCCCTTTTTCAAACGACAAGTTTGTTTTCCCATCATCATCGTACATGGTATAGGAGGAATCGTGCGTACCAGGGTAATAGGTAACCAACAATTTATCTGCTTGATAGGCAGCGGTATTTTGCATATCTGCTGCAGTTGGTATAAAAGAACCGGCCTTTACGTATAAGGGAATATTGTTCAGGTCAACACGCTCATTAATCCATTGTCCGCCTTTTATCCTTGCATTGCCTGCAAACTTATACCAATGGCCCTTTGGTAAATAAACTTTTCTGAACGTAACGCCTTTTTTAAGCACCGGGGCAACCAGCATACTTTCTCCCCACATGTACTGATCTTCTGCTTCAAACAAATTCGGATCGGAATTATCATTGTAAAACATCGGCCTTGTTAACGGATCTCCTTCTTTAGCCTGCTGGTAGGCGAGGTTGTAATTGTAAGGGAGAAGCCGGTACCGAAGCTGTATATAATTACGAACGATAGATTTGTAGGGCTCAGGATAAAACACAGGCTCACTTTCGATGCTTGGCGCATAACAATCCAGTTCTTCCAGGGCACTGCCATGAGGCCTGAACACGGGTGTAAAAGCTGCAAATTGTAACCACCTTGTGTAAAGCTCGGGATCTTTTTGTCCCATAGCAAACCCACCAGCGTCAGAGTGGATATAGGGAAGCCCACTGATGCTCATACCCAGCATAATGGGTAGTTGCGCGCGAAACCCGCTCCAGTTGCGGCCAACATCTCCGCTCCATGGAAATACAGAATAACGCTGGCTGCCAGCGAAGCCTGACCTGTTCAGGTTAAATAACCTTTCGGAAGGGTATTCCTGCCGGTATTTATCAAACAGCATTTTATTCCAGTAATGCCCATAACTGTTGTGCACTTCGCCGGAACTGAATAAGCGGTCGAAACCCAGGTCCTTCAAATTATGATGCATGTCGGTTGGGTGTGTCTCAGGCTCACCCAGATCACCCCACCAGCCAGCTACACCTTTCTCAACCTGCTTTTTATATTTGCTCCAAAACCAATTGCCCGAATCATTTCTGAAAAGATCTAACAAGCCTCCTAAGCCAAAATAGAAATTTGTAAGCGTATACGGTTTTTTACAATTATCAACAGCATGGTATTCTACTGACTCCTGGTAGTTTTTTGTTTCCTTTAAAACATAAGGCTCGGTGATAAGAATTGTTTTTATGCCCTGCTCTTTCAGGTTACCGATCATATTGTCGGGATCAGGCCAGTTTTGATTGTTAACCCAGTCCAGGTTTCCCAGTGTATTTTTGATACTGTCGCCAAACCAGAATAGATCCAGGATCACGGCATCCATTGGGAAGTTTTCTTTTTTCATTGTGTCAACAGTTTCCATTAGCTGTTTTTCACTGCGATAGCCAAACCGGCTCATGAGATTTCCAAAAACCCAGCGAGCTGGTATGGATTGCCGACCTACCAGGTCAGTGTAGTGTTTTAAAATCTCCTGTGTGTTTTTTCCTTTGATGATATAATAGGTAAGTTCGCCGCTGCTAAAGCCGGCTTCAAGCATATCGGGATGTTTTCTCCCGATATCCAGGTAACCATTGGAAACGTTGTCGAAGAATATCCCATAACCTTTAGAAGATATTATGAAAGGAACCGAAAAATTGAGGTTATGCTCGCCTTCGCTATAAGCAAAAGCAGGAGCATTATTCAAATTAAAACCATAACCCCTGCGATTTAAAGGCAACGCTCTTTCTCCCGTTCCAAAAATCATTTCGTCCTTCTCCAGGTGAAATTGGAAGCCCATGAAATGATTTGCTGAGAAATAGGAAGACTGTACGGTTTTCTGAACACCCTGAAGTTTATAAACACATTCCTTTTCTTTTATAGAAATGTTTCCGGAGTTTTCAAAGTGTATGGTGTTTGTTCCGGCATTCGATTGCACTTTGGAACTGAAAAGCGGTTTTTTGATAACCGCATTAGAAACCTGTTCGTTGGAACTATACCCATGAGGGTGGAAAGTTGTTTTTGTGATGTTTGCATCATAAAGCTGGAATGTCCATTTTCCCGCAGTTGTATTATGATTTACTCTGCCGGTGCCAACTGAAAAGCCTTCAGGATTGTTGCGGCCAAGAATGGACTTGAAAGATAATTGAGGTAAAGACAGGAACATAAGGGTACGATTTGTTTGCTTCAGGCCAAAGATTATTCAACAACCAGACCTGTTAGATAATACACTGCAAGCCATCTATTTACGTAACCGTACTCTTAAAAAAATTCCAAATCTGAAACAAATTTTCTCAGTTTGAACAAATATTCACTTCTAGTTAGCTTTTAGTATGCCAGCAATGTATCCTAATAAAACACTACCCGGTTGGAAGGGACCGGGTAGTGTTTTAAAAGGTATTATGCTGTCAAATATAGGATTTTGTTTAAAACTCACTAATACTTTACACTTAGATACGCTGCTTTTTTATTCTGCTTTGAAAATATTCTCATCCACAGGTTTATTCACCTCCACCTTCTTGGTAGTAGATTTCAATGTGAATTGTGGTAACTGTATTTCGATGCTATAGGGAACAACAAAACCGAAATCTGTTTTTTTATAATCAGAAAAAAACATATTGGTTTCCATTTCCTGCCCCTGCGCGTTTTGAGTCATAGCCGCTTTTATAATATAATAATTGCTGGGATCGATAAAATAGGTTGATACGAAACCCTCTTTGTTAGTAAGTTTTATCTTAAAGGCATTTACCCCGTTTACGTCTTCTTTGCCCAGTAGTTCTGCCTTACTACCTTTTTCCGAGTAATTGAATAATGGGCCGGCGATTGCGATCTGGTCCTTTGCGCCTTTTAACTGTTCGGCGGGGATAGGCGTTGGAGTTGTTGATCCCATCAACGGATTGATCATCCATCCACCCTTATCGGTAAACACCTGTACAACTTTCTGTCCGTTAAAATCCAGTTCACTTTTGTACCCCTTCCCATCGAGTATAGTTACTGTATTTGGAGCCTGGTTGCCCATGACATCCACAGAAGTTTCCATGTAAATACTTTTAATTTGGCTAAGCTTGTCTTTACCGCCTATTGCTTCTATATGTTTTGCAATAATTTCTTCAACGGTCTGCGCATTTACAGAGATGCTAACAAGTGCAGCAACTGCGAGAATTCCAATTTTAAGTGCTTTCATTAATTTAATTTTTATTAGAGAACAATTTGATTAAATAAAACAAGAAAGACAATGCCTGAAAACCAACTGTCGTCATCGAAACGGGTGTTAAACAAGCGCTGGTTCTTCACTCTAATCCGAGATATAATTACAATTGGTTTACTGGTAATGTTTCCTGGTGTTTTGCGAATAACATACCAATTTTTGGTTTGCTGAAAAAATTAACAATCAGGCCTGGTTCAGTCTCAAAAAACTTATTATCTGCTTAGGTATATGCTTTGTAATGATCACTGGTTGTACTTTTACCAGACCTTTGAGAATATTATGAAGGGCATATCTCGCTATGCCCGCAGCTAAAACTTTAAGTATAATGGAAAAAATCAGCGGGTTCATCGTAGATATTTTTGAAAAACGCATTTATCCCGCTGTAGTAAGCATCCAGGCTGGCAAAATATTGCAAATTGATCCAAAAGATACTGCCAGTCTTTCCGATGGAGGGAGTACAGGAAAATTGCCTTTCATACTGCCCGGTTTTATTGACTAGCATATACATATAGAAAGTTCCATGATCGTACCTTCAGAATTCGCAAGAATAGCCGTGGTACATGGCACCGTGGGTACTGTTAGCGATCCGCATGAGATCGCGAATGTTTGTGGCATTGAAGGAGTAGAATTTATGATAGAAGACGGCCTGCGGGTACCGTTCAAATTTAGTTTCGGGGCACCGAGCTGCGTGCCAGCTACAGGTTTTGAAACGGCCGGCGCCACGCTGGATGCCCAGGCTGTATCTGAATTGTTACAGCGAAAAGAGATCAGGTACCTGAGTGAGATGATGAACTTTCCCGGCGTATTACACAATGACGCTGAAGTGATGTCGAAAATTGAGTCTGCCAGAAAAGCCGGCAAGCCTGTCGATGGCCATGCACCAGGCTTACGGGGAGAAGATGCACGCAAATATGTAGCGGCGGGAATAAGCACAGATCATGAGTGTTTTACACAAGAGGAGGCGCTGGAAAAACTTGGGTATGGTATGAAGATCCTCGTGAGGGAAGGGAGTGCGGCAAGGAACTTTGAAGCCCTGATAGAATTGTTGCACGACCATGCGGAAAACATGATGCTTTGCAGCGATGATAAGCATCCGGATAGCCTGGTGGAAGGCCATATAAACCTGTTATGCAGTCGCGCTGTTGCAAAGGGCATTGATGTATTTAAAGTTTTAAGGGCTGCTTGTATTAACCCGGTTTTACATTATGGTTTGGATACAGGTCTGTTGCGGAAAGGCGATGCAGCAGATTTTATAGTAGTGGAAGACCTGGAAAAATTTAAAGTGCTAAGAACCTATATCGATGGCAAGCTTGTATCAGAAAATGGCCGGGAGCATCCGGACGGCGGGTGGACCAAACGGGAAAATATTCTTACAAGGCCGATGATCAACAATTTTAGTTGTGAGCTGAAAGAAATACAAGATTTTGCCGTTCCTGCCCCGTTTGATAAGGAGGTGGGCACAATACCGGTGATTGAAGCGCTGGAAGGGCAGTTAATTACAAATAGGCTTGATCTGGTTCCAAAAGTCAAGGAGGGTTTTTTGATAAGTGACCCCGATCGTGATATTTTAAAAATAGTAGTGGTGAACCGTTACCGCGAGTCGGTGGTAGCAAAATCATTTATAAAGAGTTTTGGGTTGAAAACTGGAGCTATCGCCTCGTCGGTAGCACACGATTCGCATAATATCGTAGCGATAGGTGTAGATGATGAGTGTCTTTGCCGGGCGGTAAACCTGGTAATCGAACAAAGAGGAGGTATCAGTTGCGTGAGTCCGGAAGCAGGTAAAGAGCTGGTCCTGCCTTTACAAGCAGGCGGGCTCATGAGTGCCAGCAATGGTTACGAGGTTGCCTCTTCCTACACGGCTATTGACCTTATGGCTAAAAGTCTTGGTGCTACGCTTGCCGCACCTTTTATGACTTTGTCTTTTATGGCCCTGCTGGTAATACCACATTTAAAACTCAGTGACAAGGGATTATTTGATGGTGACAAGTTCAAGATAATGCAGGACCCTACCGTAAATAATCCCTAATAATTGTAACTTAAAAGCATAAAATGTCAGTGAGCGCTTTTGGCCCACAAATCGCGCAAGCTTTAACGTTTTCAAATGTAACATCATGGGGGTTTAAGCGTCTCATAATAAAGCGGGAAAATTGCCGGCTTTTATATAAACCTGAAAAACGAAAATTATGAAATACAGATTTTTACTCGTCTGCTTTTCTTTCTTCATCCTGGCCTCGGTTTCCGCTATTGCCCAGCAATCGCAGTGGCCAAAATCATTCAGCACCAACGGTAATATTGCCAAGTTCTACGAGCCTCAGCCAGAGTCTTACCAGGGCGACCTACTCAAAGTAAGAGCGGCGATTTCACTGCTTCGTAACGGCCAGGCCGATCCTGTTTTTGGAGTATTATGGGCGGATGTTTCGATCAACCGTCAAAATAATATGTTGAACTGGCAAAACGTTACCGTCACGAATATTAAATTTCCAGGCGAAGCCACCGATAACGAAGTAGCACAGTTTAGAACTGACCTGGAGAAAGCTGGCTCATCATGGAATGTGTCTTTTTCTAGAGATGAGCTTACTGCTCAGTTAGCAAGTAGTGAAAAAGAGTCCCAGCTTTCCGCGAACCTGCGGACCACCCCGCCTAGAATAATCTATACAAAAAAACCCTCTATCCTTATCACTATCGACGGTGAGCCCGAATTAAACACAAATTCAGACTGGGGTGTGGAACAAATCATTAATACGCCTTTCACTATTGTAAAAAACACAGATCAGCAATATTACCTGTATGGCAACAAACGTTGGTACAAGTCAGGATCAATTAGAGGACCCTGGAGGATGGTAAACCAGGTGCCGTCCAGGCTAAATAAGATGGACCAGGCGGTGAGAGCCAGTGATACCAGCACTTCAAGTAAAGAAAACATTATTTCCGACATCATTGTAAGCACGGAGCCGGCTGAACTTATCCAGTCAAATGGGGAAGCTAAGTTTACGCCAATCCAGGGAACCAACTTGCTTTACATGAGCAACACCAGCAATGATATTTTCATGGATGTTGATTCACAATCATACTTTGTGTTAATCTCTGGCCGCTGGTACAAGGCGCCCAATTTGAACAGTCAGTGGTTGTATATGGCTTCCGATAACTTGCCTGCCGACTTTGCAAGAATTCCTACAGGCTCACCAAAAGACGTGGTGCTGGCTAATGTAGCTGGTACCGATGCTGCGGATGAATCAGTTATGGAAGCCCAGTTGCCGCAAACAGCAAAAGTAGACCGCAATAATGCCAGTGCATCTGTAACCTATGATGGAGACCCCTCATTTGAAAATATTCAGGGAACTGATTTAAGATATGCTGTGAATACACCTGGCACAGTGCTAAATTCAGGCAAGAAGTATTACTATGTTGACAATGGCGTATGGTTTACTGCCAACAGCGCCAATGGCCCATGGATAGTGGCTACTGAGAGGCCGGCAGAGGTTGAGAATATCCCTCCAAGCTATCCTGTTTATAATGCAAAGTATGTGTACATCTATGATGCTACCCCTGACTATGTTTATATGGGATATACCCCGGGTTATCTTGGAAACTATGTTTATGGGCCAACGATAGTTTACGGCACCGGGTATCACTACAAACCATGGCGCGGCCGTTATTATTATCCACGTGCTTACACCTGGGGTTTCAATATGCGTTATAACCCCTGGACCGGCTGGAATTTTGGCCTTAACTTCTGGGGTGGCTGGTTTGGTGGTTATGATCATTTCAATCGCGGTTCAATGTGGGGAGGATGGTGGGGACCGTCAATATATCGCCCTGCTTATTACAGGCCTTACAATTATAGTCACGGTTATTATGGAAGAAACGTTGTTGTAAATAATTACAGGATATTCAATAACAACCGTTCAACCAATATTTATCGTAACAGGACCAATGTAGTTACGCATGACCGTCCACGTTATGATTATTCACGTGACAGGGTTCAGCGCCCATCGCCTAATGGCAACAATGGTGGTAATAATGGCAGGTATAACAACGGCAGGGTAATGCCAGGCAATAGCCATGATAATAATAACAGTAACAATGCTGGCAACCGGCCGCAGGATCAAAGACCTACCAGGGCACCGCAACAAGGGATTGACAGGCAGGTGACCCGTCCTTACAATCCAGATTCAAGGCCACAGGGAAACACTAATAATTTACCTCGCAGAAATAATAATGGTGTTTCTGACGGAAGGCCAGGTGGATTACAGCAAGTTGATCAAAATGGTCGCGTAACTACACCCGGCAATATACGTAACGGTTCCAATGGAAGAACCGTACCTCGCCCCGTGACCGCACCAAATGGCAATTCCAACAATAATAACAATGTACCTGACAACACCAGGCGTTCATCAAACAGGCCGGTGATACAAAATCGTCCAACAAGCCCGGCAAATGAAAGCCCACGGGTGATCCAGCAAAGACCGACAAGAACAGCAGAGGATAGAAACAGCAGTCCGGCAAGAATTGAAAACAGACCGCAGACAAGGCAGGTAGAAAGAATTCAAACCCGGCCTTCAAGCAATGCCCCATCTGTTGGCTCTCCGGCTCCGCGCGTTGAACGACCATCCGGTGGAGCGGTTCGAAGCAATGAAGGAAGAATCAGCAGGCCGGAACGTAATTCAAATGGAAGGCCAGACAGGGACAGGTAACGGTGCACAATAATTACCTGAACACATCATTTTAATGAAAAGGGTACAAAGGAAACTTTGCGCCCTTTTTAGTAAATGTCATCCTTAGAAATTAACTTCAATGTAATCGGGCATTGCTGAAACACTGTTTAAGATTTCCTGCCTTTAGAACTAAACTATCGATAGCTTGTTTGTAAGATCCTTAGAAAATTTCAAGTTATGAGTCAACTTTTTACGCCATTTAAATTACGGGAGATAGCATTAAAAAACAGGATTGTAGTTTCACCGATGTGTGAGTACTCGAGTGAAGATGGTTTTGCCAATGACTGGCACATGGTACATCTTGGCAGCAGGGCCGTTGGTGGCGCGGGATTGATAATCACAGAAGCAACTGCAGTTTTGCCGCAAGGGAGAATAACGCCAGACGATCTTGGCATCTGGAAAGATGAACACATAGAGCAACTGAAAAAAATTACCGGTTTTATAAAACAGCAGGGGGCCATCGCGGGTATCCAACTGGCGCATGCTGGCCGGAAGGCAAGCCGCACGTCACCATGGAAAGGCAACAAACTACTGGCATCGGGCACCGGTGGGTGGAAAACAGAGGCGCCTTCAGACATAGCCTTTTACCCGGACGAGGAACTGCCACTAGCGCTTGACCGGCAGGGCATAGAAGCGATAGTTGCAGCTTTCAAATCAGGCACTAAAAGATCCCTGCAAGCTGGCTTCCAGCTTATTGAAGTACATGCGGCGCATGGTTACCTGATTAATGAGTTTATGTCGCCACTTGCCAACAAAAGAACTGACAAATACGGGGGAAACTTTGACAACAGGATTCGTTTTTTGATGGAGATCATCCACGCAATCAGGGCAGAATGGCCAGAAAATTTTCCATTAATTGTGAGGATCTCGGCCTCCGACTGGACAGTAGGAGGTTGGACGGTAGCTGATTCTATTTCCCTGGCAAAAATCCTCAAGAATAATGGAGTTGATCTTATCGATTGTTCTTCCGGTGGAGTGATCCCTGACGTGAGCATTCCTGCAGCCCCCGGTTACCAGGTTCCATTTTC
>JBBPYM010000300.1:0-29329 GCA_038199905.1 Chitinophagales bacterium
CCGCTCTTATGTTCGTATTAACCAGTTATTGTTATTCATGAAAAAGATAGTTATAATAGGCCCTGAATCAACAGGTAAAAGCACCCTTGCAAAGCAACTGGCTGAATACTATGACACACTGTGGGTGGCAGAATTCGCCCGTCAGTATCTTCTTGAAAATGGAACAGAATACAGTTTTGATGACTTGTTAATAATTGCAAAAGGACAGTTAGCACTGGAAGCTGAGGCGTCTTCCAAAGCTAAAAACCTCATATTCATTGATACAGATATGTATGTAATGAAAGTGTGGTGTGAATTCGTTTTCTCAAGATGCCATACCTGGATCCTCGACCAGGTAGTAAAGCAGAAACATGACCTCTACCTGCTTTGTTATACAGATCTTCCATGGGTGAGAGATGAGTTGCGCGAATATCCTGATTTAAAAAACCGGCACTTGTTGTACCACATGTACAAAGATATCATGATCAATCAGCCCGTTCCCTGGGTTGATATCCGTGGTAACTATGAACAAAGGCTTCAAAAGGCCATTCAAGGTATCAATGAACACTTCTTCTGAAGTATCGTCAATGGGATAGTTTGATCATCCGCCAATAATTACCCTATTCATCAAATCACGATATTATTCGTTGCAAATTTCAAAGCAACGTTGCACAAAAGAAGGTATGTTACAGGTTTTCACTTGCCTTCTTCTATACAAAATAACTCATCCCTTAGTAGCAATACTGTAAAACAGTAGTGAGGTTAGCAATTTCATTTGATAATCTTTACAATATCCGGGTCCCTGCCAAGGTTGTTCATTTGTCGGATGATCCAGGGGTACCTGGCGGAAACATATATAGAAATAGGTCTCACCGTATACCGCTTGGGATTCGGCAGGCCTGCTGCTATCATTGCCGCTTCCTGACGTGTTAATTTGATGGCTGGCTTTTTAAAATTGCGCTGCGCTGCCGCTTCAATACCAAACACACCAGTACCCATCTCAGACACGTTCAGGTACATTTCCAATATTCTCTTTTTGCCCCAAAACAATTCAATCAAAAAGGTAAAGTACATTTCCAGTCCTTTCCTTACCCAACTCCTTCCTTGCCAGAGGAATACATTTTTTGCTACCTGCTGACTAATTGTACTGGCGCCACGTATGCGGTTCGGTTTCTTCTTGTTGTAGGACATGGCCTTCTCGATGCTTTTCCAATCAAACCCTTTGTGATCAGCGAACAATTGATCTTCAGAAGAGATCACCGCCAGTTTAGCATTAAAGGGAATTTCCTGCCAAGTGATATAGTCACGGTGTAGACCGTTGCCTGAAAAAAGACTGCCTAACTGGGTTAGTGTAATGGGTGGATCGATCCACTTCAAAGCAACCAGGTAAACAAGGTGTGATATGAATAAAACGATAAATATCTTTTTTGTAATTCGCCAGGCGCTCGACCCAGAGGCTTTCTTCTTCTTCATGATTATTGGGTTCCGCTGCAATATTATCTCTATTTTTTTATTGCGTCAACAGATGTTATTTGCACCGGTAAAGTCGGAGAAATCTTTTAATAACAACATGGGGAAGAACAACATGATTCTGCAAGCTGGGAATATACAGTATCCTATAAGTCGAACACTGTCTAATTAAAATGCTTTTCGCTTATCCATATCTGTCATACGAACGTATTCAACAATATATCTTTTGCCGGCCTTGTTATTTCTTTTGTAAACGCGGCTCATCAGGTAGCCTGCGCCGGCAACGCCCAATGAAATCCCCAGGCTTTTAAGATTTTCTTTGCCTGTAACAGATTCCTTAAGATACTTGCCATTGACCAGGTTCAATACCGCATAACCGATACCTCCAATCATAAACAAAGTTCCATTTTTAATGAATCCGAAAGACTCACGTTTGCCATATTCAACCATCAGAATATCTTTATAATGAATACCGACAATATAAGAACCCAGCGTGTCTACGCTGGCCACGCCCCACTGATTGGGTAACGTTCTTACATCATATTCTTTGACAAATACTGAGTCGTTACGGATATCGCGTACAACGCCACCGATATAATTTCCATATACGGTCTGGCAAGATATAATTGATCCTGGAAAAAAAGTTTTGAGCGTGCGGTTGTTACGCTTCTTCACCTTTATAAAATCTGAAACCTGGGAGAAACACGTAGCAGAAGTAATCAAAAATAAAATTACTGTTAAAGTTTTACGCATGCATTACTAAGTTACACCTAACACGTAAAAGCAGTTACTATATTTTTGTTAATACAATCAATTAGTGTTTTTCACCAGAAAGACAGCCCCATAAAATAATACAAGTCCAAAACCTATGAGGACGGTTCCCGATACTTTGTTTATGAGTTGCATATTATGCAAGGTCAACCGTTGTGCCAGTCTGCCTGCCATAAGTACCTTAAACACATCTGCTGCAATATTGAACAACAGGCAGGAAGAAAATATGATAATACGTTGCTCCAGGTTATGAGTAACAGCAAATGCAGTGGCATTAAGCAGCCAAAAGAAAATAACGCTGGGGTTAAGAGTATTTAAAAGAAAACCGGAAACGGACAATTTCAAAAAATCAATTTTTGAGAAGCGTGCTCTCACGCCGTCTATAGCATTACGAAGTTTCACCTTTTTAAAGAAAACGAAAAAGACGCCCATTGCAACTAAAAACAGGCTACCCACATAACCGATCATCTGTTTATATTGCATTACATGAGTTACCCATTCGGAAAAGGCATTGCTTAACACAACCAGCAAAATATCACTTATCCATACCCCGGCCACAAAACTAAAACCACCCTCCTTACCGTTATTGACACTTTGCTTGATGATCGTAAATATTACAGGACCAACAGATAAGGTAAGAATAAATCCCAGGGCCAATCCTTTCAATAATGCTTCTGTCATAGGCTGAGAATCATTTAGTAAAGATAAAAACAAATAATGCTTCCTTACAAATAATAAGGCTGATGGGAATGTGGGGAAGACTGACCGAACTAAAGAGTGGCTTGAATATTAAAAATTAAGATGGACTTATGCCGGCTGGTTGATGTTGTCTTTTGACAAAAATTCTTTCCAGTCATCTAGTGCTTTCCCTTTGAGAACACGGGGGAACTTATGCTGTCCCCCCATTTTACCATTTTGGGTCATAAAATCCATAAACTTGTTCTCAGACAAAACAACTACACTGATATCTTTAAGAGCGCTTTTTCTTTCCACTGCATAATCATCGTTTAAGATCTTAAGGTGATCATCGATTTTCTGGCACAACCTATTTGAATCTACTTTATCATCACAAGCCACAAACCATTCGTGCGCGAAAAAGGAGCCGTACGGAACACCAGCCACTGTAAACTCGGGAATAGATATGTTCATCTCTTCACTGGCGAGCTGGACTGCCTTTGTCATATTATCAACGCTGAGGTGCTCGCCTACCAGACTTAAAAAATGTTTGGTTCTGCCGGTAATAATGATTTCTGATCGGCTTTTGTCAACAAAGCGTACGGTATCTCCAATCAGGTAGCGCCAGGCTCCTGCGTTGGTACTAATAAGCAATGCATAATCCCGGCCTTCTTCGACTTCATGTATCATTAAGGCTTGAGGAGACTCTATCATATTGCCCTCATGATCAAAGTTTATATCATCAAAAGGAACAAACTCCATAAAAATATGCTCATTGGTCACCAGTTTCATTCCTTTTGCAAACTGCAGGTCCTGGTAAGCGATAAATCCTTCGGAGGCGAGATAAGTTTCAATGTAAGTAAGCGGTTTAGATAGCAGTTTTTCAAAAGCCTTTTTATAGGGCTCAAAAGAAACGCCGCCATGAACAAAAAAGGAAAGATTGGGCCATATATCGTGAATGGAATTAAGTTTATAACGTTCAATGATCTGCTCCATGCACATTTGTATCCACGCCGGTACACCTACCATACAACTGATATCCCATTGCGGAGCATTCTCAACGATTTCTTCAACTTTTTTATTCCAGTCTTTTTCGCGGGCAATCTTCTTACCTGGCTTATAAAATGGTGTGAACCAGAAGGGAAGTTTTTTAGCTGTGATGCCGCTAAGGTCGCCGGCATAATAACCTGCGCCCTTTTGCAGATCGGTACTACCACCGATCATCAGCCAGCCTTTTCCTATTGACCTGACCGCAATATTTGCGTAGGACCGAAGGGTAAGTAATTGTTTGATCATAACGATGCGGTTGCCCCGCATGAGATCACTTGTTATTGGAATATATTTGCTGGCAGCTTCTGAAGTGCCTGAGCTAAGGGCAAAATATTTCACCTTCCCTGGCCAGCAAACATCTGACTTTCCTTCCAGCGCCCGGTGCCACCACTGTTTGTAAATTTTGGTGTAATTGTAGGTGGGAACAAGTTCCTGGAACTTTTTCTCAGGATGCTTGCTGAGTAATACTTCATCAAAACGGTACTGCTGACCGAATTCGGTAAACCTCGCCTTCTTTAATAGCTTCTTTAATACTTTAAGTTGCTGACGCCTTGGGGATTTGACGGGCAATCGCAATGCCCTTGCAAAGCTATCTGGCAATGAAATTTCAAACAAAGACATTTAGTATTAAATGCAATTTGGTTAATCTTATAAAATTAAGGCATTGAGCAGTAAACCCATCAATAATTTTAGCCAAATAAGTATGGTCATTCTGCCAAAATTAGCTAAAATGAACATTACCTGATATCAAGAGAAGGGGCCTAATACCTATGAGATCCCACTGGAAACACTTGAATCTGCTTTAAACCAACATATAACCATTGGCATTTTTAGAACTGCTGCCAATGATACTGTTTGCTCCGCTGGAAAAGATGCTGAACATGATTCCTTTCGGCAGTTTTTGCATCTGGCTGATTATTGCCTTATAAGATAATGTTCCTTCTGCGAAAATGATTTCATCAAAAACATGTATGGCTAACTGTCCTTCCCAATCTCCAGACGGAACCAGATGAGTCAAAGTTCTTTGCTGGTGATTTTTTGCAAGAATAGCAACTATTTTCAACTTTTCTTCCGCGGTTCCGACGATCATGGTGTTAAGACTAAATTTTACCTTATTCGGTCTTTCCCATTGAAACAGGTTCTTTGTCGCGGATAATGCGGCGCTGAACCAGATGGCTGGTTCTATGAAAACATTTATTAGACGTTGGCTTTTACCCGAATAATGTTTTTTTACAAAGAGGCTCATCGCTTTATAAAACAGCTTAACGTAATTCATCGTTCCCTTACGCGTACTTTCTCCTTTAAAATGTACGATGCAGGTTTCTGCCAGGTAAAAAATTTTGTATCCTTCCAGTTGAATGCGATAGCTCAAATCTATATCTTCTCCATACATAAAAAAGCGCTCATCAAAACCTCCGGTCTTTTTTAGCACATGCCGCCTGGCGATAAAAAAAGCCCCTGATAAAACATCGATTTCGCTGTTCTGTTCCGGATTTAAGTTTCCCAGGTGATATTTTGCAAATCGTTCTGAGTGCGGGAACAAACGGCTTAAGCCAGATAATTTGTAGAATGATGTTTGAACAGAAGGAAACCCTCTTTTAGATTCCGGTAAAAATTGTCCGCTACCATCGATCATTTTGATACCACATGCACCTATTTCTGCTTTAGATTCCATTAGGTTTATACAAACGTCCAGGCAATCTTCCGGAAGTATGGTGTCTGGGTTAAGAAACAGGATGTATTTTCCACAGGCCCTGCCGAGTGCCTGGTTATTAGCACGGGCAAAGCCAATATTCTTAGGATTATCAATAAATTCTATTTCCGGAAATTTGTCGAGGAGGTATTCCATGCTGCCATCTGAGGAGGCATTATCCACAACGATAATTTCTGCCTCGAGCCTGCGTGTGGCTTTTTGTACAGAATTCAGACAATGTTCCAGGAAATATTTAACGTTATAATTAACTATGATAATAGATAGCTGCACGCGGCTTTTTTTAAGTGCCACGAAGGTATCATATGTCGGGTGAAAGGGCAAACCATCAGTATGGAATCTCCTTTGTTTAACATTGTTGATACGGCTCCACTTGCATTTAATAGGGTCAGAAGAATTCTGCTCACGGGGTTTACTGCTTCCGAGTCAACACAGAACCGTTCGGGGGTGACTAAATGCGTTCTAACGTATTTGTGTTTGCAGAATATTTGCTGTCTTTCATTACAGCGCAACATCTGATAAGCGTGAGGCATGAACATATGCGTTGCTTTTCTGTTCAGCATTCCTCGGGGCTGACTAAAAAGCCATTGATTCGAATTTTAAAAGGTTGACCCCGTTTGGTTGGGCTTTAAAATGCGAAATATTGTTAGATTAAATGCTTATTAGTCAGCCCCATCAGGTGGGTAGAAAACAACCCCACATTGGTCTCTGTTCCAGCGGAACGGCGCAACGTATTTCAGACTTGAACATACCTCAACATCTGCTAATACTTCGGTAAGATTGTCCAAACGGGCAACACTACACCCCGTAACTACCTTTCCATCCCTGCTTCCGGATCAATTACAAGGTGTTTATTCTTAGTAGCAATCGTTCCAAACTTTGAACTAATTTTACGTCATGTTAAAAACGACTCTTATTAAAGCCACAGAAGCCGGGGGTAAAGTGCTACGGCATTTTTTTAACGGGAAATTTTCTGTTTCCAGCAAATCAATGATCAATGACCTCGTGACAGAAGCCGACCTGGCTTCGGAAAAAGCCATTATCGAAGTAATTAAAGAATCTTTCCCAGAGCATTTTATTTTAAGTGAAGAAGCCGGCGAACTGAAAATGGATAGCGAATATAAATGGTTTATTGACCCAATAGACGGAACGGTAAATTTTGCTAACGGCATACCACTGTGCTGTGTGAGCATCGGCCTGGAAAAAGCTGGTGAGATGATTCTTGGGGCAGTTTATAACCCCGTTATGAATGAATTCTTTTTTGCCCAGAAAGGATTTGGCGCCACTTTAAACGATAAAAAGATTCAGGTTAGCGACAAAACAGATGTTTCCACTTCTTGCCTCGTTACAGGTTTTCCATATAGCTTCCTCGACATGCCCAACGGTCCCATCCAGATATTCGAGCGCCTCATCCGGAAAGGCATACCTGTTCGCCGACTGGGTTCGGCAGCTATTGACCTTTGCTGGGTGGCCGCCGGCAGGTTTGATGGTTTTTACGAACACAAATTACAGCCGTGGGATAGTGCCGCAGGGTCCTTGATCGTTACAGAAGCAGGTGGAAAAATAACTGATTATAACGGTAACCCATACTCTCCCTTTACTTTTCAGGTGCTGGCTACTAATGGCAAGATTCACGATGAGCTGAGGAACTGGATTAATGATAAAATAGAGACCAACTAATTATGTCTGAAGAAAGAACAGAAATATCGGACCTGGGCGAATTTGGTTTGATTGACCATCTCACCAGGAATATAGAAATACATAACGCTACTACCATTTTGGGTGTAGGTGATGACGCCGCAATTATCGATCAGTTTGGAAAACAAACCGTTATCTCCACTGATCTCCTGATTGAAGGTGTGCACTTTGACCTGATGTACACTCCCCTGAAACACCTGGGTTACAAGAGCATAGTGGTTAACGTTAGTGACATCTATGCCATGAATGCAACACCAACGCAGGTAACCATGAGCATCGCTTTCAGTAACCGGTTTAGCCTAGAGGCGCTGGAAGAGTTCTATGAAGGGGTTTATGCCGCCTGTGAAAAATACAAAGTAGATCTCATCGGTGGCGACACTACAACTTCTCAAAAGGGTTTTGTAATCTCTGTGACTGCGATCGGTGAAGTTGCGCCCGACAAATTTGTAAAAAGAAGCACCGCCCAAAAAGGCGACCTGCTTTGTGTAAGCGGGTTTCTTGGCGGGGCATTTTTAGGGTTAACCTTGCTGGAACGGGAAAAAAAGATCTACCTCGAAAACCCAAAAGTTCAGCCTGACCTGGAAGGTGAAAAATACATCGTGGAAAGAATGCTAAAACCGGAAGCTCGCAAAGATATTATCGAATTTTTTGATGATGCTGATATCAGCCCAACCGCCATGATGGATGTAAGCGATGGACTCAGCTCAGAAATTTTACATCTTTGCAAACAAAGTCAACTGGGCTGTATGATTTACGAAGATAAAATTCCCATACACGAAGATAGCCGTAACGCCGCTTTTAAATTTGGCCTCGATCCTACTGCCTGCGCCCTGAGTGGTGGCGAAGACTACGAACTTCTATTTACGCTAAAACAAGATGATTATGATAAACTGGTGCTGAATGAACAGATCAGCGTAATCGGCTATATGACCGAACCTGAAGAAGGCGCGTACATATTTACCAAAGGCGGAAACAAATTTGAAGTCACTGCACAAGGCTGGAACGCTTTTAAAAAATAACCACGGTACCAATTTGGAAGCTATGCCCGGCAGATTGAACAGATCAATATTTGCACTAACCTGTTTGTTTTTATTGAGCGGATGTGCCGCCGGAAGACTGAATTATAATCCCAATCAAAAATACACCAGGCAAATTTTGCAGGAAGATTTTCACACTTTTCAAAACATCCTGGAAGAAGGACACCCCAGCCTCTACTGGTACACAACGAAAGATTCACTGGACTACTATTTCAACAATAGCTTTTCACGGATAAAGGATTCTATGACCGAGCCACAGTTCCGGGCCTTATTGAGCTACACAATCTCAAAAATAAACTGTGGGCACACTTCGGTAAGGTATTCAAGAAATTACCTGCGATACCTTGATACGGCGCGAATGAAACAATTTCCATTAAGCATTAAATTATGGGATGACTCTGCCGTTGTTTATGCAAACCTTAACCGAAGAGACAGCATCATCACACGAGGCACCGTAGTGAAAAGTATTAATGATAAGCCTATCAATTATTACCGCGACAGTCTTTTCCAGTTTATCTCTATGGACGGCTACAGTATTATAAATAAATACCAGACGCTTAGTAACATGGGTAGCTTCAGCGGCTGGTACAGGAATATTTTTGGACTGGCCGACCATTTTACAATTGGCTATATAAATGAGTCCGGACTTGAAAAGCATACCACTATCCCGGTATTTGATCCCCGCAAAGACAGCTCTTTTAAAAAAGAATTGATAAAGTTTAAAAGGCCTGACAACAAAGAAAGAAGGCAAAATATATTAACCGCCGCTCGCCAACTTCGTTTTGATTCATCAACTTCAACAGCCATTCTAACCCTCAATACTTTTGTCGGTGGCAAAGGAATAGCCGGTTTTATTAAAAGAACGTTTAAAGAACTGAAATCAAAACATATTAAAAATCTCGTGGTAGACGTACGAGGTAATAGTGGCGGAAATGTCGGCATATCAAACCTGCTCACCCGTCTTATTATTGATCACCAGTTTAAATTAGCAGATACACTATACGCAATTAATAAAAGCAGCCGGTACAAAAAGTTGATCGGTCAATATTGGATTAATCATTTATCAATGAGTTTTATTTCACGCAAACGTGCCGACGGAAAATATCATTTTGGTTATTTTGAACGGCACTATTTTAAGCCGAAAAAAGAGCACCATTTTAACGGAAATGTGTATGTGATAATGGGGGGGAATTCATTTTCTGCCACTACCCTTTTTGCCAATTTATTAAAGGGACAACATAACGTTACGCTGGTTGGGGAAGAGACCGGCGGAGGTGCTTATGGAAACACAGCATGGCTGATACCTGAAGTAACGCTGCCTAATACAAAAATCAGGTTTTCCTTACCCAAATTCAGGATGGTAATCAATAAAAATACAGTGAAAAATGGAAGAGGCGTAATGCCCGATGTGTTTGTACGTTCTTCGTTGGAATCCATTCAAAAAGAAATTGATCCGAAGATGGAGAAAGTAATGGAACTAATCGAAAAATCAGCCCGCCAATAGCAGAAATTATCATGTTACAGGAGATAGTCCATATCTATCTCAAATTTTTCATCGAAGACAACAAACGACGCCTCAAAACCTTTTTCAATTTTTCCAAGCTTGCAGTTGTTGCCTAACAGTTTTGCGGGGTAAAGAGATGCCATTCGCAAGGCTTCCTCCAGATCGATACCTACATGCTCAACCGCATTTTTTACGCATTTCATCATCGTTAACGACGATCCTGAAAGCGTTCCGTCTGGCAGCGTATACCGGTCGCCTTTATACACGTGTTGGTATTCACCACTGCTGGTTTCTGCAACAGCATCTGTGATAAAGAACAGCCTATTCTTCATAATTCTTTTGCTTATCCGTACAGATGCGAAATCAACATGTACGCCATCACATACCAGGCTGGCCATTGCCTCGGGGTGATCATAAATGGCACCAACCATGCCGGGCGCCCGGCTTTGAAAGGGTGACATGGCATTAAACAAATGAGTTGCAGTGAGTATCCCATTATTGAACGCGCGCATTCCTTCGCTGTAAACCGCATTGCTATGACCTGCCGAAACTAAGATATCATTTTTTAATAACAAGTCAATAACGGCATCATCGCAACATTCAGGTGCTAACGTCATCATCTTAAATATACCTTCTCCTTTATCCAACAGCATCTGCACTTCCTCAACCGTTGGTGTTTTTAAATGCCTCTCTACATGCGCGCCTTTTTTCACAGGATTAAGATATGGCCCTTCAAGGTGCAGGCCAAGTAACCCTTTGCCTCCCTGTTCCCAATACGCTTTTACCATTTCCATTCCACCAAGAAATTTTTTAATAGAATTGGTAGCCATGGTAATCATAAAATTGGCGGCACCGCCGTTCAAACAGTATTCGTAGGTTGCCTGTATTGCCGCTATTGAAGTATCTTCCGAAAACAGTTTTCCGTTGCCCCCATAAATTTGAAGATCAATGAATGATGGAGCGATATTTTTTCCGCGAACATCTATTCTTTGATAGTCAGCCGGGATTTCCCACTGACTCACGATTTTTTCGATAAAACCGTCCCTTGTTAGGATGGCATGGTTATGAAGGATCTGTTCCCCGGTATAAATGACTCCGTTATAATAGGCTGTTGGCATAATGTATAAATCGTTCATTCAATTATTCTCCTACATGATCCTTAGGTACTATCACGAAATGCTCAGCATCTTTCCAAAATGGAAACTTTTTCCTTATCTCGTTAACTTTTTCCTTGTGCAGGGTGATTGTAAAAATATCTTCGTCATGTGATTTTTGATATACAACTTCCCCCAGAGGGTCCGCGATCATGGAATCACCGCTATGGTAGATATCATTTCCATCCTTTCCAACCCTGTTGACGCCTATTACGTAACACTGGTTTTCAATGGCGCGCGCCTGCAGTAAAGTTTTCCATGCATGATTGCGTTTTTCAGGCCAGTTTGCTACATATACAAGAATATCGTATTCGGGGTGCTCTGGTTCCCTGAATGCGTCAAAGTTTGACACCCTTTTTTTCTCCAGCAAAGGAGGAACAAAAGATTGTTGGCTCGCCCAGACAGGAAAACGAAGGTCATAACATACCTGTAAATTAAGTTTCAAGCCATTTACAGAAGCGATCAACCTCTTGTTGCCGATCGAATATTTTTCATCTTCCCCGGCAAAACCAAACAAATGACGTTTATCGTAATAAGCGTATTGTCCCACAGGTAACATCCATATCAGCCTGTTATAATAATGATCGTCTTCTTCAATGATTAGGCTACCCGTAATGATAATGCGAAACTCTTTGGCCATTCTCATCATCCACTGCATCGTAGGGCCTTCCATTTTCTCGGCCAGTAATTCCGGTTGCATACTAAAACCGGTACTAAACATTTCTGGCAGGATCACCATCTCTGTTTTTTCAGAGATCGCATTGATCTTTTCTTCAAACATGCGGAGATTTGCCTCTTTATCTTCCCAATAAAGATTTGACTGGATTAGCGTAACGGTTAATGATGACATTGTTTTACTGTATCAGGTAAAGTTAAAATATTGTGTGGGAAAGTACTGGTTTTGCATTTCATTTATCCTTTTTTAACTTTAAGCGATTTTTTGCGATGCAAGAAATCCAACGTATTCTTCCATTTTGATGTCAACAAAATAAAAACATGCAGGTTCTCCTTTTCGTTTTAGCACGCTACATTTATTAAAGCAAGGGAAGTTGTTGTAGGTTGCCTAACCGTTGGCTAACAATTAAATTAACCGCAAAGAAACACGAAAAGGAAGCGCAAAAGGCCACAGAGAATTTCCCTTACTCTTTAGTCATCTCGGATAAACTGTTTAACCAGGTCTGTCTCGTAACCTTTTTGTAACAGGTAATCTTGCATTTTACGCATCTTAACAAATACATTTGATTCATCTGCAAGAGAGGCGCGCTTTTGCTCCGCCAGCTTTTCCAGGGTGCTTAAATAACTGGACTGATCGATCTGGAGAAGCGCTTTCTTGATACAATAATCGCTGACCTGTTTTTGTTTTAAGGAATACCTGATCTTTACCTTGCCCCAATGTTTCATCCGAAACTTGCTTCCCGCATATTGGATTGCAAACCTTTCCTCGTTTAGATAGTTTTCTTCAATAAGTTGGGAAATGATTTCATCCACATCCGTTCTGTGAAGCCCCAGCGAATAAAGCTTCTCCTTAACTTCCTGGTGGCACCTTTCCTGGTAAGCACAATAATGCTTTAATTTTTGAAGTGACTGGTCCCTGCTAAATGTTTGTTTAAATGGTGACACCTTACAAAGTTGGGCAAAATATCGGCATTAACTTGTTTAAATCACGTAGTTGAACAAAAGAATCTCTCTTGTTTATTCTTTTCAATTTTTAATAGCAGCGCAGGCCTGCAAGGGGTTCTAAAACTGTTCGCAATTAAGCAAAAATCATTAGTTTCGCCCTTACTAATATTTAATCCCCGCATAAAATGAAGTTCATTGTATCATCTTCTGCTTTGTTAAAACAGTTGCAACAAATTAACGGTGTTATTGGTGCAAACACTGTTCTGCCTATTCTGGAAGATTTTTTGTTTGAAGTGGATAAAAACAGGCTCACCGTCGTTGCAACTGACCTGGAAACAGTAATGCGGATTCAACTGGATATTGAAGCCAAAGAAAACGGAAAGATCTGTATACCAGCAAGAATTTTGATGGACTCTCTAAAAAACATCCCGGATCAGCCGCTCACATTCAGTATTGATAAAAATTTCGCGATAGAAATAACCACAGATAGCGGAAAATACAAGGTAATGGGTGAAAACCCTGATAACTTTCCAAAAGAACCTGTTGCAGACGACACAACATCCTTTACCATGTCTGCAACTGCGCTGGTAACCGCTATTAATAAAACTCTTTTTGCTGTTAGCACAGATGATCTGCGCCCCGCGATGACCGGCGTGTATTTTGATCTGAATGAAAAATACATCCAGTTCGTTGCCACTGATGCGCATCGGCTGGTGCGTTATAAAAGAATGGACGTCTCTTGCCCAAGAACAGATTCTTTTATCGTTCCTAAAAAACCATTGAACCTGTTAAAGTCTGCAATTCCCGATAATGAAGATGAGCTGACACTCAATTATAACAATAACCACCTTTTCGTAAAACATGGCGCCACTCAAATGAGCTGTCGCTTGATTGATGCCCGGTTCCCGGATTATAAAGTGGTGATTCCAATTGATAATCCATACAAGTTGTTGCTGAATAAGGTCGATTTCCAAAATGCCTTGCGTCGGGTGAGCGTATTCAGCAATAAGAGCACTAACCAGGTGGTATTAAACATCCAGGGTACAGAACTGCAACTTGCAGCCCAAGACGTAGATTTCTCCTTTGAAGGCAACGAACGCATGAAATGCCAGTACAATGGTGAAGACCTTGCCATCGCCTTTAATGCAAGATTCCTGATTGAAATGTTGAATGCCGCTGAAAGTGCAGAAATAAATATTGAACTTTCAACACCCACAAAAGCTGGCATCATTAAACCAACCGAGAATGATGCAAATGAAGAATTGCTGATCCTGGTAATGCCTTTGATGCTCAATAATTAATGTTCCTGCTGTCGTAGCCGAAATCTATTCTTGTGTTTCTTTTATCGCCTATGCTGTAACACGGACATGCAGGTTATGTCGCCCTTATAGACCTCAATGTTGTTACCTTGTTGTGAGGATTTCCGATTACCATTCCTGGGACGTTTGAGCCGTAGGCCAAGCGGGGGTGGGTGCTGTGCGCCAACGGTTAGGGATAAAGACTAAAACCGCTGATAGTGAAGCACCCTCTGCAAGCTCCGATACACACTCCCGCGGAACTTAAACTGAAACGAGTATTCTTTAGACACAATCTAACGTAATTTGTTTTCCCGATTTTACTGCTCATCAAACTTAATTCAAGTGCCATTGTTACCCACGGCAGGCTTCTGCTTCCCGCGGAAAAAGCGTAAATTGTATAACTAATTTCAATAATTTCTGTGCCATGATTTTTATACCCATCCGGGCTTACGATAATTATATCACCGCATCAATAGAGCTTTCGTTGTTGAAGGAGTCCGGTATCCTTTGTCATCTTAAAGACGAATTTACCCTAACAATTGACCCGTTCTTAAGTCCTGCTTTAGGTGGGATGAAGCTGATGGTGGCGCAGGAAGAGGTTTCATGGGCACAGCAGCTATTAGCAGATTCAGATCAACTATACCTGGAGACTATTCCCTGTCCGTCCTGTACCCAGAAAACTTTGGAACATATTATTGAAACAACCTATTTCAATAACTGGAAGTCAAAGATTAAGTCATTGATCATAAATGGGCAGGAGCAGCAGGTTAATAAATATTACCGGTGCACAACCTGCCGGTTTGAATTTACAGAATTGCCGCAGCCCGTTTAAACGCTCTTATAATCTATGAAAAATTGACGTTTAAGTCTTAACTTTATTAGCACCTGATTTTGCAGCCATGGAAAGATTCACACATTATTGGGATCATATTGAAAGCTCTGATCGAATTATAATCTTAATGGCTGGAATGTTATTTTTCTGGCTGATCGAATGGTTTTTCCCCCTTTTTACTTTTTCATTCAAGCGGTATAAACATGCCGGCGTTAACCTTATTTTTCTTTCAACAACACTTGTGCTTAACCTGCTATTGGGTTTGGTAACTATTAAGGTTTGCGACTTTGTGATGAAACATAATATCGGCTTGCTAAATTGGATCGATCTACCCATCGGGATACGAATCGTTTTGTCTTTATTTTTCATGGATTTTTTTGGTCAATATGTTCCGCATTACTCCATGCATAAAATAAAATGGATGTGGAAGTTTCACATGATTCATCACAGCGACACCAAAGTAGATGTAACCACCGGAACAAGGCATCACCCCGGAGAATGGGTTCTACGCGAAGCGTCTACTATGCTTGGAATTATTATTGTCGGCTTACCGGTGGGCTTATATTTCCTCTATAAAAGTGTGGCGGCTATTTTCACTCATTTCAATCATGCCAATATAAGAGTGCCGCTATGGTTAGATAAACCTTTGAGCTGGGTCTTTGTCTCTCCAAATATGCATAAGGTGCATCATCATTATAAAAGACCATTCACTGATTCCAACTACAGTAACATCTTCTCTTTGTGGGACCGCATTTTCGGTTCATTCAAATATGATGACCCAAAGAATCTTCGCTATGGATTAGACATTCTTGAAGATTCCACAGATGAAAACGTGGCATACCAGTTCAAGCTGCCTTTCAACAAAAACATTAAAACAGACTACTAAGGTTTGTTGTTTTATTACTGCTGTTGTTGCGGCATCTCCATAAATTCTCTATACGAATTCTGTGTTCCTTTATTCTGGCCGGCGTTGTGAGAGTTGTCGTAAAATCTTCTTTGGAGTGTCCATCTTCGTATGATAACGTTACTCCAGCTTCCAGTAAACGTGTTAATTCCTGGTTTTGCGTGAGTTCTACTATGGCGGTTATCTCAGCCATCCTGGAGTCGATTACAAGTTTAAACCGTGGTTCGGGAGTAGCAAAGGAAACAACTTCATTGCCGTAATAATCTTTATAATTATCAACAAGCGGGTCGGCGGTTATGTTAAGTTCATGCTTCAGCAATTCGTGGTATTCATCTTTGATAAGATAGCGCGTATTAAAATCAGGGTTCTAAGAACTTAGCAGTTCTTTTTGCATACAACATTTTTTTGAATGAACTTCTATGGCTGGGAGTTGTTGGTCAAAATCCTTTTAAGTATAACAAAACGCTGTTTAGTTCCCTTAGCCTTTAGTTTACTTCTATCTTTACTTAAATAAATTTATTATGAAGGCGATAGCAATGATTCCGGCTCGTTATGCCGCTTCACGATTTCCTGCAAAGCTGATGCAAATGCTCGGAGACAAAACTGTTATCCGCCATACCTACGATAATACCGTGGCTACCGGTCTTTTTGACCAAGTTGTTGTAGTAACAGATAGTGAATTGATCTTCAAAGAAATTACTTCAAACGGCGGATCTGCAAAAATGAGCATTGAACAACATGAAAGCGGTAGCGACAGGATTGCGGAAGCCGTAGCTGATATTGCTGTTGATATAGTGGTGAATGTTCAGGGAGACGAGCCTTTTGTTCAGAAACAACCTCTTGCACAATTGCTTAACCTGTTTGAAGAAGGGGGTGACAACGTTCAAGTGGCATCACTTATGCAGGTTTTAAAAGAGCAACGTTTAATTGATGACCCCAACTATGTTAAGGTTGCGGTTGACAAAAATATGCGTGCGCTTCTATTTAGCAGGAGCGTAATTCCTTATCCGCGGGATAAAGAAGTTGCTTCTGTCTACTATGAACATATTGGCGTTTATGCTTTTCGCAAAAGCGCTTTGCTTGATTTTACAAGCTGGCCCATGTCCCCACTGGAGGCTGCTGAAAAAATTGAATGTCTCCGTTACCTGGAAAACGGTGTTTCTATCTACATGGTGTTAACCGAGTATATGGGTGTTGAAATTGATACTCCCGAAGACCTCCAAAGAGCTGCCGCTCTTTTAAACGGCTAGGTCACACGCAGTTTCTTACTATGATCAATTTCTGGATTTATTCCTTACTTTTCAATATTAATTCAATTGCTAATCTCTTAACATCCTTGCCATGAACAATCCACTTTGGGGAATAGACCTCGGAGGAACAAAAATAGAAGGTGTAATTCTTAGTTCTATAGATGATGCCTGCCCACTAATCAGAACACGCGTTGATACGGAAGCCTCAAATGGTTATGATCATGTTTTAGGTCAGATACAAAAGTTGGTGGAAGAAATGAAAAATCAGTCTGGTCTGCAACCGAAAAGTATTGGTTTTGGAACACCGGGCGTACTTGATCCCGTTTTGCAAACAATGAAAAACTGTAATACCACCAGTTTAAATGGCATGCCTTTAAAAAAGGACGTTGAACAGAAACTCAATTTGCCGATTTTACTTGCCAACGATGCCAATTGTTTTGCCCTCGCTGAAACCCAGTGGGGTGTTGTTAAAGAAAAGGGCCTGCCCGGAAAAGTTGTTTTTGGCATAATCATGGGAACAGGCGTTGGTGGCGGACTTGTATTTGATGGCAAGATATGGAGTGGCTTTCACGGCATTGCCGGCGAATGGGGCCATAACTTCTTGGACGAATCAGGTGGACCCTGTTACTGTGGTAAGACCGGTTGTGTAGAAACGATCATTTCCGGACCGGCACTGGAGCGGTATTACGAAAGTATCACTGGCAATAAGATTCGGTTAAAGGAAATTGTTTCGCGCCACCTTCAAAAATCGGATGAGGCAGCATCAAAGACCATTGATCGCCTCTGCTTTTTTTTCGGCAAAGGAGTGGCTGCCGTCATAAACCTGCTCGATCCGGATGCAATAATAATTGGCGGAGGTGTTGGAAACATAGATGCTCTGTATGATGAGGGTGTAAACTCCATTCGAAAATTTATTTTTAACAACCGGGCAGATACGCCGATATTAAAGCCCTCTCTCGGCGACAGCGCAGGTGTTTTCGGTGCCGCAGCTTTAACTGTCGGAACCGCTTGATAACACGCTATTTTCCATGAAAAGTTTTTTAATATTATTGGGCTGCTATGCGTGCTCTTAAATACCTTTGAAACCGGTAGTAAAAATAACAACAATGAAGTTTCGCAATTTTAAAATGGTTGATTACGTGATTTATGGGCGTGGCAGTTTTGATCAGCTCGATGAGATTATTGCCCCTAACCGTAATGGGCACGCGCCTATGATCTTCCTGGTGGATCACTTCTTTGAAGGAAAGCCCCTGGCTTCAAGAGTTCCGCTTCGCTCAAGGGATAAAATCATTTTTGTTGATGTAACGCACGAACCCAAAACCACCTACGTTGATTCCCTTACACAACAACTGCGTGACCAGTTTGGAACTGTTAGCGGCGTAATTGGTATCGGGGGAGGTTCCGCAATGGACCTTGCAAAAGCCGTTTCTTTAATGATGACAAACCCGGGCAGCTCTGCCGATTACCAGGGTTGGGACCTTGTGAAAGTTCCTGGCGCCTACAAAGTTGGCATACCTACTTTAAGTGGTACAGGAGCAGAAGTTTCGCGAACGACTGTTTTAACCGGCCCCACAAGAAAACTCGGAATGAACTCGGATTTTACCCCTTTTGATCAGATACTCCTCGACCCTACCTTAACTTCTAATTCGCCGCATAACCAGCGTTTTTACACCGGCATGGATTGTTACATTCATTGTATTGAAAGCCTGCAAGGCACTTACCTGAATGAGTTTAGCAAAAGTTATGGTGAAAAGGCTCTCCAGTTATGCCAGCAGATATATGTTGATAAAGATGGATGGGACGATGACTCCGATGATAAGCTTATGATGGCCTCTTATGCAGGCGGAATGAGCATTGCTTATTCACAGGTGGGCGTGGCTCACGCAGTTAGTTACGGACTTAGTTATTTGCTTGGTACGAAACATGGAATCGGCAACTGTATCGTTTTTGATAAGCTGGAGGAATATTATCCAAGTGCTGTTGAAGAGTTCAAATTCATGGTGCAAAAAAACAATATTAATATTCCCCAGGGAATATGCAAAGGATTAAGTGATGACGACTTTGACAAAATGATCAATGTTTCACTGGGAATGAAACCCCTATGGGAAAACGCTCTCGGAAGAGATTGGGAAAAAATCATTACCAGGGAAAAATTGAGAGCCTTGTATGAAAGGCTGTAGCTTTATAAAGTATAACTCACTTAAATACAGAAAGCTTGTTTCTTAATCAGGCATTATGCGCAGCCGCAACAGATATATTCATTATCTTGGTTTTGACACACTGTTTGGCATACCAAAGCCTAAAAAGATATCTCATAGTATTCCTGTAACCATCACCCAGCGTGAAGATGCTACAACGGTAAAAGTTGTTGTTAATGATTACACTGCTGCCCAGATTGAAAAATTCAAGTTACAGGATGTTGAGGAAAGCTATCGCTTTAAAGACAACGACCATGTAAGCTGGATTAATATTGATGGTTTACGCAAAGCAGATGTAGAAGGCGTTTGCACCACTTTTGGGATCCATCCACTCATAGCCGAGGATATATTAAGCCTTAATCAAAGGCCCAAAATGGATGAAGTAGAAGGGGTAATGTATTGCCTGCTAAACATGTTATATTTCAATGGCACAACCTGCAGTGTGGAGCAGGAACAAATAAGCATTGTTTTTGGTAAAAACTTTGTGATTTCCTTCCAGGAAGATGCCCGGCGCGATGCATTTAATCCTATTCGTGACAAACTCATCATGAACAATAGTAAGCTCCGCCAGCGCGGCTCTGATTATTTGTGTTATGCCATGCTCGATATGATCGTTGACAACTATTTTGTAGTGATGGAGAAATTAGCAGAGAGAATTGAATGGTTGGAAGAGGTTGTTATTATAGCAAGCACAGATCGTTCCTTGTCACGGATAAACCAGGTTCGGAAAGAACTGAACGTTTTAAAACGGAACATCGTTCCGGTTCGCGAAATTATCAATGGGTTTCTGCGAAGCGAGAGTGATCTACTGGAAGATCGCACCACAAAGTATTTTAAAGATGTTTACGATCATATTGTACAGGCTTTTGACATTACAGAAAGCTACCGGGAGATGATGATGAGCCTCCAGGATCTTTACGTGAATAATATAAACCTTCGTATGAACCAGGTAATGAAGGTGATGGCAATCGTTACCTGCTTAATGGCTCCCGCAACTGTTATAGGGGGCATTTTTGGTATGAACTTCGAAACTATTCCGTATCTGCATTCTCGGTATGGATTTTTCCTGGCCGTGGCGATTATGCTTGTTATCCCTATATGGATGTTACGGGAATTCAAACGCAAAGGCTGGTTTTAACGTTAACTTGCTTCATTTTTTATTTTTAGTTGCCATAAAGTTGCTATTTTAGGGGCCAATTATTCACCCACAACTTTTAATATGAAAATTAGCTTATTAGTACTTTCCTTTTGCGTGCTTTCCGTTGGAGGCATTTGCCAGTCTGCTACACCTATTTTTAATGGCAAGGACCTTAAAGGCTGGACAATTCACGGCACAGAAAAATGGTATGTAGAGAAGGGCGAGATGGTATGTGAAAGCGGCCCCGATAAACAGTATG
Source organism: Chitinophagales bacterium (assembly GCA_038199905.1). GTDB lineage: Bacteria > Bacteroidota > Bacteroidia > Chitinophagales > Chitinophagaceae > JADCRZ01. The sequence goes on from JBBPYM010000300.1 coordinate 20,549, forward strand.
GTTACCTTTCTACAGACAAGAAATATAAGAATTTTGAATTCCAGGTACAGTTTAAACAGGAGGCCAACGGCAACAGTGGTGTTTTTATAAGGTCATCTATTGAAGGCACAAAAATCAGCGGCTGGCAGGTAGAAGTAGCGCCTCTAAATAATCATACTGGCGGTATTTATGAGTCCTATGGAAGGGGATGGCTTATTCAACCAAAAGCGGAAGATGAAAAGTATCTTAAGACTGGAGAATGGAACCAATTGAAGATCCTGGTAAAAGATGATGAGGTTACGACCTGGTTAAATGGTCATCAGATGGTTACTTTTAAAGACGAAAAAATTGGTAAAGCAACTGGTTTTATCGCTCTGCAAATTCATGATGGCGGTGGGATAAAAGTAAGATGGAAAAATTTTAAGCTTAAGGAACTTTAGTTTTTATACTTCTTTGGGTTCCTATATTTTTTTTAACCGCAAAGTTCGCAAAGAGTAAGCGCAAAGGCTTCCTCTTTGCGAACTTTGCGGTTAATTTATAGCGCTCTCAATGGAGCTTTACTTTTATCATCTTCTGGTTGTTCTGCAATGTGAAGTTGATAGAACATGTCTTCCATCCTTTCCCAGCCATTTTTTTCATAAACAATCTGGGCGATATAATTATCATTGGCAGTTTGAAGTAACAGCCATCCCGCGCCGGATTCTTTACCAAAGAGTTTGGCTTCGTCCAGTAACATTCTACCAATACCATGTTTACGTTGAGTTTCTTTTACATAAACATCGTTGAGTAGCCATGTTTTCTGCAGACTTACCGAAGAAAAAAGCGGATAAAATTGGATAAATCCGACAACTTCATTATCCTTAATAGCAATAATTACCACTGATTGATTTTGAGTCAGCCTGTCATGTAAAAAAGATTTACAGGCTTCAACATCCGACTCCTGACGATAAAAAAGACGATACAGATTAAATAGCAATGACAACTGTTCGATGTCGTTAATGTCGGCTTTTCTTATTTCAATCATTTATCTAAGTTATATATGACATGTAAGTTACTAAAAGGAATTAACTACTTCTTGTTTGAACCTGAACAACCGCGTTATAATATGTTGTGTAAAGTATCACTTAAAGCTACGCTTTTACAACGGCTTTTTTATAAATAGGCACCGTGCTGCAGGGCTCACCATACATAATGCTTTTGGCAACAGGGCGAAGTAATTTTGTTATCTCGAGATATGCAAATTCGCCCACCGGTAAATCGCCGCAGCCTTTAACTACCACCCTTTTGTCAGCATAACTTTCAAGGTTAATCTTTGCCAGGTTTTTCAAAAACAACGTTTTATGCAAGAATTGCTCATCTCCCTGCACAATGTCTTTCGCAACCGGCTGGATGTATGAAGCCAGCAACATGTATGCCCAAACCGGTATAATTGCGTCAACCGAGCATATTACGGACACATACTTGTTTTCATAAATAGAAAAGTCAAAGTTCTTTAAAGCTTCTCTGAAATCTTTCTCCTTTAATATTAACCCCATGAACAAATAGTCTTTGAGATCAAAAACTGCCGTTTCTCCATGAGGATAATAACTTTCCAGGTTTATTTCCATTAACGAACTTTCTGCCACTTTATTAAAAACCAGGTCACTCATAAAACGCTTATTGATAATGCAAAATTACATCGTATTTGTTATTGGTGGTTAACTTCCAAAAGGTTTGAGCAACCATCGGTATGCTTCATTTAGATCAAAAAAAAGCAGGCGTAATTCCGCCTGCTTCATTCTTTAACTCAATTTACATTAATTATAGCAACTTTGATCTTTCATCTTTGACGTCAGCGGCTTTTTTAAGCGATTCAAGTGAACGATAACCGCTCATTGACTTTATTTGCATCAGCATACCTGCTCTTTGCTGGTCAATATTTCCACTAATATTTGGCTTCGCACTGACGTTTCCTGGCTTTACTACGAAAACACCTCCGTTACCAGCAATGGCTGGTGTAACTTTTCCTTTCCACTCTTTATTAAATGTAGCACCAATTACTTTGGCTTCCTGGCCAACATTCGGAATAACTGGCGATGCAAAACTTACACTATCTGCGTTTTGAATCTGTGTATTTGTTGCTTTAGCTGCTGCTTCCAATGTGCTAACTGTTCCAATCTGTTTTATGATCTGCTCGGCCTTCTTTTTGTTTCTAACTATAAACTCCACTTGCGGTCTGGCTTTTGCGGCACTCATGGTACCTTCTTTGTTTATTTCGGTAACCATCACCACAACGAATTTATCACCCATGTCGTAGGGCACAGAAATTTCTCCTTTATCCGCTTCAAAGATCCAACGGACTAACTGACGATTGCTGCCGAGGCCTGGAATCATATTATCAGTAGGCTTTATCTCTGTTCCAATCAATTTATTGTATTCTTTTGCCGTTGCATTATCATCGAAAGCTTTTGGCGTGCGGCTTTCGCCAGCAAACTGGTTTGCAAGACCTGATGCAGCATCCTGTGTTTCCTGGCTTGCAGAAATTGCCTTTGAGAGATAAGCCACCTTGTAGGCTGTCTCAAAATTTGTTTGATCAAGTATCTCAATATAATGATAGCCAAATTGTGTTTTTACTTTTTTACGATCTCCTTTTTTACCATCAAACAAAATAAATTTTCCAAACTCCTGGTCGAAACCTTCTTTATTCTGAATCTGTGAAGCGCTGAATTTCATCACGCCATTGTCCTGGCTTATTGAAGCCTTGTCGTCTGAAACTTGCAACATCATTTGCTGAAAATCAGCTCCGCTATTAATAGCGGTTATTACGCTGTCGACGCGTTTTTCTGCAAGACTGTCTGCCAGCATGGGCTGGCCCTGACGATCCACCGTTTGTACTAAAATATGGCGTGCTTCCACACTGTCGGGAAGTGTTTGTTTGCCTATCATTTTTGCAATAGCATAGTTATTCGCATCCAGGTATGGACCAAAAACCTGTCCGTCTGCGAGCGCCTGAATTGAATCGGTAAAGGGCACTTTCATCGTGCTTTTTAACACATATCCATCAAAATTTGAAATCTCTGATCCATTGCGCACTAGAAAAGCTGCCACATCCGGCGTGCTGGCAAATTCTGTCTTTAGTTCGGTGAGCTGATTATACAGGGCCATGCTATCTGCCTGGTTTGGTGCCGCATTAAATGTCACATACTCTATGCTCCTGGACGTAACTTGTTTATAGTCATCAGCATTTTTATTAACATAGTCTCTTATCTCATCGTCGCCGACCTTTACAGTACTATCAGTTATAGTTGCATAGGGAACATTTACATAAGAAATGCTTGCCACTGTACTATTGTCTGCGTTGAGTTTCTCAAGCATCCAGTTAGGTATGTATGCTGTATTGCTTAACAAAGCGGTATATCTTTCTTTAAGCCTGTTATTTATAAGGGCGGGTAAATATGCTTCTTCAAACTGTTGCGTAACCTGGCTGTTTTTTTGCTTCCTGAGGTTACTTATTGCAAGCCTTGCAGCATTTGCATCGTATTCCCCCGTTTGCTGATTAATAAATTGTCTTTTCAGATCCTCGGGGGGATTATTTCCAAATAATATATCAGTCAGCTCTTTAGGACTTACACTAAGTCCTAGTTTTTTGTATTCATCCTGCAGAACATTATCTTCTATAAATTGGTTCCATACCTGGTCCTGGATATTCTGCTGCATCATTTCATTAACAGGATATCCGCTGGCCTTATACTGATTTTCCATCATCTCCTTCCTTTTCTCAAAATCTATATAATCAATCTTTTCTCCGTTAATAACTCCTACAGTGTTGGTGTTAGAACTAAACATTCCCCCTCCACTGCCTCCTACAGAAGCATCCATTAATAAAAAACCTATTAAACTTATACCAATGATCCCAAATACCAGCCAGGCTGCTTTTTCCCTTATTTTCTGAATGATCGACATATTACTGTTTTAAATACCGTTATAAATAATATAAAAGGATGGCAAAAATAGGGGAAAAAAGGTTACTAACAAATTGTGGAAAACTATCCAAAACAGCCATCTATCAAGGATTTTAATGACCTCTACTGAAAAATTTTGGGCTTTATTTTTTATTGTCCTTTATTAAATAAAATTAAAGGCTTCTTTGAAGCTTTTCTCTATTTTAAAATAAAGCGTTTACAATATACAACTCTGTAGAAGCTGTTTATTTTGATAGTATTAATTCGTGGAACGTTAATTAACACTATGCCGTTAATAAGTGTTTTTTCTTGTCAATAAGCTATTGTATGCTGACCTTTTTGTTGTGAATTCTTTGAGAGTATCTTACGGATTATAGCGAGTGCAAATGTTTCCCGTTAATAACCTACTGGTTATTCCACATATCCGCACCCACACACTACAAAATAGTTATCCCTATGCTTTTTAATCCACAGTTGTTAATAAGCAGCCAGGATGCAGAACCTAATTAAGTTATTCATTGTTAATAATTTGTGGATGGTTGTGGAGAAATTGGATAATTTGTTTTACCTATAGGATGAATTTTTTGTTTTCCACTAATTCACATTCCTAATAGTAATAGCTATTTTTATATCTTAAATAAATTATTATTAAAATACTATGGCATTTATTAACACTCTGGTAGCTTTTGAAAAAATAGATAAAGTTGGTTTCCTTGATGTGGAAGTTGATCCAATGCTTGATTTGTTTGTTGAAATCGAAAAATTGAAAAGGGAAAAAAATGCTGTCATCCTGGCTCACTATTACCAGGAGCCTGATATTCAAGATGTCGCGGATTATATCGGTGATAGCCTGGGACTGGCACAACAGGCGCAAAATACCACTGCAGATATCATCGTTTTTGCCGGCGTTCATTTTATGGCCGAAACTGCCAAAATTCTTAACCCCTCCAGAAAGGTGTTGTTACCCGATTTGAAAGCAGGGTGCTCTTTGTCTGATTCGGCACCCCCGGTGTTGTTTAAATTATTTAAAGACAAGTATCCAGAGCACCTTGTGATTTCCTACATAAATTGCTCTGCAGGTATAAAAGCATTAAGTGATATAATTTGTACCTCTTCTAATGCCCAAAAAATCGTTGAAAGTTTGCCAGAAGATCAGCCCATCATTTTTGCGCCAGACAAGAACCTTGGCGCTTATATCAACAAGCAAACGGGAAGGGAGATGGTGTTGTGGAACGGGGCGTGCATGGTTCATGAAATATTTAGCCTGGAGCGCATAAACAAGCTGAAGGTTCGCCACCCACAAGCTAAAGTAATTGCTCACCCCGAGTGCGAGGAAGCGGTGTTGAGAACCGCGGATTTTATAGGGTCAACCACGCAGTTATTAAAATATTCTGAAAAAAGTGATGCTAACGAATTTATAGTGGTAACTGAAACCGGTATTTTACACCAAATGCAAAAGAATTCACCTGGCAAGACCTTTATTCCGGCTCCTCCTAATAATAGCTGCGCTTGTAACGATTGCCCTCATATGAAGCTCAACACACTGGAAAAAGTTTATTTGTGCCTGGAGTACGAACAGCCAGAGCTTCTAATGGATGAAGAACTAAGAATAGCCGCCAGAAAGCCAATCGACAGAATGTTGGAAATCAGCGCCCGATACGGGTTATAGAGAGTTTTATTTAATACTTTGATAATGACTTATCAAATTAATGCATACGAACATTTTACTTTATTGAAATAAGTTTACATCTTTAGCAGTAATTAAACAAACTGCAGAATTATGAAGATCCATGCCGGTGATATCTTTTACTGAACCTGACTTATTACCATTTTGTCTGGTGCAATACTGAACTGTTTACCTATTTCGTTGGACATCAATGTTTTGTGTAAATGTTAGCCGAACACGAAAACCTCAGTTTTTTCGTTAAGAGTAATTCTAAAATTGTAGACATTTCTTTCTGAATGTGTTTTTGAGATTGAAGTTCAACATATAAGGAATAAGTATTGCAACCATGTACACTGTAGAGAATCATAATTGGCTTATAAAGGTTAGAATGAACGACAATTAAGGGTTTCCTTTAAAATAGCATTACCCTATTAAAACAAATCATGGATAAACAAATAACTTCAAAACCATTTCGTATTTGGATTGCAGATGATGATTTTGAGGATTTCCAGCTAATAAAAAAAACCTTCCAGGAAAATAAGCAGAACGTGCAGTTGTCTCACGTTGAAGACGGACAATACCTTATTGATATACTAAAGGCTCAAAGTAAAAATAATAAGTTTGGTGAGCTTCCTAATCTAATCTTACTTGATTTGAATATGCCACGCAAAGATGGTCTGGAGGTATTAAAGGAGATTAAAGAAAACAAAATTCTCTGTAAAATTCCTGTGATTATTTTTACTACTTCCAAAACACTGAAAGATATTGAAAGAGCTTATGAGTTAGGTGCAAGCTGTTATGTCTCCAAACCTCAAACTGGCGACGAATGGGTCAATACACTAGGCAATCTTGGTCGCTTCTGGGTAGATTGTGTTAAGGTAGCTACCTAGAACACAAAAATTTACGCTTTTCTTATTATAATTTATTATATTTGTCTTCATTGCTTCAAAAAGCTCCAAGTTTAATTTATTCCCGTTTTTTTTTATGAATTGCTGAGTGTAATTTGGAAATTATTGTAATGTACACGTGATAAGGATGTTGTTTGGTGCCTCGTCATTAGCTTTAACGGTGGCCCTTCCTGGTTTACTTGTTAACACCTACGTATTGCCTTCTATTATTCCACAATTGGGATTTATATCGATTTTTATGAAAATATAAAATGTTTTGGGGAAATTATTTCCCAACAATTCGAAGTTACGCCTGTTTCGGCTCAACCTTCCGATGTGGGAGTAAATGGTATATAAATAGTATACTTATGATTTGTATTGAAGATTATAGTAAAATACAATAATTATTAGTTGCATGAATGAACTTGACCTTATCTGCTTTTCACATTTACGTTGGAACTTTGTTTTTCAACGTCCACAACATCTATTAACACGTTTCTCTACGGAAAGAAGAGTGTTTTACGTTGAAGAACCCAATTTTGGAGCAGAGTTCGATCATAATCAGGTTAATCAGGCTCAAAATAATTTGTGGGTTGTAGTTCCTCACCTCGTGCACGGTGGCAGCCAAGAAGAAGTTAGTTCCCGCTTAGAATTGTTGCTCACTGATCTTTTTGAGAAGCATTCTGTAGAAAAATATTTGTTTTGGTATTATACGCCCATGTCCTTGGAATTTACCAGTTCTTTTTTACCGGAGGTTGTAGTATATGACTGTATGGATGAGCTGTCTGCTTTCAAATTTGCGCCGGTCTCCTTAAAAGAAAATGAAGAGAAGCTGTTTAGAAAAGCTGATTTGGTTTTCACCGGAGGACTTAGTCTATATGAAGCAAAGCAACATCGGCATCCGGCTATTTACCCCTTTCCAAGCAGTATTGATAAGGACCATTTCAGCCAGGCAAGAACAGTTGTATCTGACCCTGCTGATCAGCTATCTGTGCCACATCCTCGAATCGGTTTCTACGGAGTTATAGATGAAAGAATGAACATCGAAATGATTCGCATTGTTGCCGAAAGCAGGCCTGACTGGCACTTCGTGATTATAGGACCGGTAGTTAAAATTGATCCCAACAGCCTGCCCAGGTTGGATAATATACATTATCTCGGCAGTAAGTCGTACCAGGAGTTGCCGTCCTATCTTGGCGGTTGGGATATAGCCATCATACCTTTTGAGTTAAACGAGTCTACCAAATTTATTAGCCCTACAAAAACTCCGGAATACCTGGCGGCAGGCAAACCTGTTATATCTTCTTCCATACAAGATGTAGTTCGGCCATATGGTGAGAAGAACCTTGTGCATATTGCAGATACGCCGGAAGAATTTATTTCGGCTGCTGTAGAACAGTTAAACAAGAAAGATTTAAAATCGTGGTTATCCGAGGTTGATGCCTTTCTGTCTGATAATTCATGGGATAATACCTGGGATCAGATGATGAAGCTTATAAAGAATAAGATTGAAGATAAAGAGCACGAAAAAAAAATTAATAATTTAAATTCAAAGGAGTATATCTATGTTTGATTATCTAATTGTAGGAGCAGGTTTCGCCGGTTGCGTCTTAGCAGAAAGGCTCGCCACCAAGGCAGGAAAGAAGGTCTTGTTGATAGACAAGAGAAATCATATTGGTGGAAATGCCTATGATTATTATAACAAGGATGGCATTCTTATTCACAAGTACGGCCCGCATATTTTTCACACAAATTCAAAAGAGGTATTTGACTACCTGGGTCAGTATACGGGTTGGAGGTCTTACGAGCATCGTGTACTTGCAAGTGTTGATGGCCAACTTGTTCCTATTCCAATAAACCTCAATACCATCAATAAATTATATGGTTTGAATCTTTGTTCTGAGCAGGTGGAAGAATTCTTTAATGCCAGGGCAGAGAAGGTTCAACGCGTTAAGACTTCAGAAGATGTTGTTGTTAGCAAAGTAGGCAGGGAGTTATACGAAAAATTTTTTAGAGGTTATACTCGAAAACAATGGGATCTGGATCCTTCGGACCTCGATGCCTCTGTTACTGCCAGGGTTCCTACGCGAACAAACAAAGACGACCGTTATTTTACTGATACTTACCAGTCAATGCCTGTAGAAGGATATACGAGGATGTTTGAAAGAATGTTGGATCATCCCGGTATCAAGGTGATGCTACAGACCGATTATAAGGAAGTTATTGATTCTATTCCTTATAAACAGATGATTTACACCGGCCCCATAGATAGCTATTTTGATTATTGTTATGGCAAACTCCCTTATCG
>JBBPYM010000301.1:0-4941 GCA_038199905.1 Chitinophagales bacterium
AATGCGACCCAGCATAATATCCCAGCCTGGACGATCTTTGCCATGTTTTTTGTGGTCATTTCTTTAGGTAGCAGCGTGGTACGAGAAAAACTTAACGGAAGTTTTATCAGGCTCAAAACACTTCCTACTAATTACCTGGTGGCTTTGCTTTCAAAACAAATCACTTACCTTTTTGTAACAATGACGCAGGCAGCGGTGATTTTTGCTATCGGTGGCTGGCTGTTTCCCTATATGGGCTTGCCTGCCCTGAATCTCCCTTCGGATGTAGGGGGATTAATCATTGTTTCATTAATTTGCGGCTGGTGCGCCGTTAGTTATGCAATCTGTATTGGCGTGTTTGCAAAAACCCAGGAGCAGGCAAATGGTTTCGGCGCAGTTTCCATTGTTATTATGGCTGCAATCGGTGGTATATTGGTGCCCAGCTTCGCTATGCCGCATTCATTCAAAATAATTATGAAAATATCTCCATTGCACTGGTGCCTGGAGGCTTTTTACGGATTATTTCTTGAAGCGGGAAAACTCGGAGATGTTATGATGAATATTATACCTTTATTAATTATGATTGTTTTAATCCAACTCATCACGGTATGGGGACTGAAACGAAAAAACCTGATTTGAAATATTTATAATGGAAACAGCAGCGTTAAAAGAACAATTGAAAAAGCAGATAGTGGAATTCCTCAATTTGTTATCAGTGAAACCTGAAGACATTAAAGATGATGAGCCCCTGTTTGGCAAAGGCCTGGGACTGGACTCAATTGATTCTATTGAGTTGATAGTGTTGCTGAGCCGCGAATATGGAATTACTATCCAGGACCCCAAAGAAGGCCGGAAAATACTGGTGGATATAAATACCATGGCAGATTATATCGAAAAAAACAGAACAAAATAAAACTTTTGTATTGAGCCGTATCTTAGTTACTGGCATGGGGGTGATAAGCTCTATAGGAAATTCTGTGGCTGAAAATCGCATGTCGTTAGTAGAAGGCAAATCTGGTATCAGTATACTGGACGTTTTTAATTCAAAATACTCCGGGCGTCTTCCTGTAGGGGAGATAAAAACAGCTACCGGGTCTCTCAGAGAAAAATTAGGCGCGAATGAACCTGGCGTTACGCGAACAACACTCCTTGCCCTGCATGCATTTGATGAAGCCATTTCTGACAGTGGATTAACAAACATTCAATTGTCATCTATTGATACCGCATTGGTAGGAGCAAGCACCGTCGGTGGCATGTGTTTGACCGATGAACTTTATCATGATGCCAATAAAGATGCTGATGGCTCTGAATACCTGTATTCATATGACTGCGGATCTGTAAACATGTACCTGCAGCAGCGTTATGCTATGTCCGGCATTGTGAATACGATCAATACAGCCTGTTCATCATCTGCAAATGCAATCATGTATGGAGCCAGGCTAATAAAAAACTGCCTTGCTAAACGCGTGATAGTTGGTGGAACCGACAGCCTCGCCAAATTTACCATAAATGGTTTTAATGCCCTTCACATTTTATCAGACGAGGTGTGCATTCCCTTTGATCGTGATCGAAAGGGACTCAACCTTGGTGAAGGCGCGGCTTTTTTAGTGTTGGAAAGGGAAGAAGATATTGTTGACAAAAAGATCTACGCACAGATTTCGGGATACTCCAATACCAATGATTCCTATCATCCTTCCTCACTTTCGGAAAACGGAGACGGCCCTTACCTGGCAATGCAGGCCGCCCTGAGGTTTGCAAAGCTCGACGTTTCACAGGTTAGCTTCATTAACGCACATGGTACTGGCACTGAAAATAACGACGAAGTGGAAAGTCGGGCGATGTTACGCTTGTTTGAGAAGCCACCTGCTTTTTCTTCTACCAAGTCAAACATCGGTCACACGCTGGGAGCTTCAGGTGCTATCGAAGCAGTTTACAGTGTGTTGAATCTTGCCCACCAGGAACTATATCCTGGTCTTAATTTCACTAATCCTATTCCTTCTACAGGTTTAATCCCTGTTCTTGCGTATAAGAAGATGCCTTTGCAACATGTGATGTCAAACTCTTTCGGTTTTGGCGGCAATTGCAGTTCACTGATTTTTTCCAAAGCCTGATAGTAATGTTCTATATCCATCAAAATACATGTATATCTCCTCAGCATACATTTTTAAACGTAGACATAGAAGAACTACGCGAGTCAGTAGACAATAAATTAGCAGTTATTGAACCTGGTTATGAAGGAATTCCTCCCGGTATTCTGCGGCGCATGGGCAAAGCCGTTAGAATAGGTGTTGGAGCGGCGCTGCCTCTTGTAAAACAAGTTGATGTAGACGGTATTATTATCGGCACTGCTAACGGAGGTATGGAAGACTGTATAAAATTTTTAAACCAGATCATCCAGTATGGAGAAGGAATGCTAACACCCGGCAATTTTGTTCAGAGCACACCCAACGCGATTGCTGCCCAGGTAGGATTGCTCACTGCTAACAAGGGATATAATATAACACATGTACATCGTGGATTGGCATTCGAAAATGCTTTATTAGACGCTGCAATGTTGTTAAGAGAAAACCCTGCCGGACAATATTTATTGGGAGCTGTTGATGAGATCTCCGCCTATAATTATAACATAGATCACCTTGCCGGATGGTTTAAAAAGGGAAACTTTTCAAGCCGTGACCTGTTTCTAACCGAGAGTGCCGGCACGCTCGCGGGAGAAGGTTCTGCCATGTTTATAGTTAACAATAATGCGATGACTGCGGAGGCATTTGTACAGGACGCCAACACACTCCATACCGACAATGAACAGGATGTCGCTGCAAGACTTCAATACTTCTTAGAGAAGAATCTTGCAAACGGTGATGAAATTGACTTGCTCCTGTCAGGTGAAAATGGGGACAGCCGCTTTAAGAAGTATTTCGAGATGTGCGAATCCATACTAGCTAAAAACGTGCAGGTCGCGCGTTTCAAACATATGAGCGGTGAATATGCAACTGCATCTTCAATGGCGCTCTGGCTCGGTTGCCGGGTGTTGAAGGAGCAACAATTGCCACGGCATATGATTGAAATATATACCACCAAAAAGGCTTATAAGAGAATACTTATTTACAATAATTATAAGGGTAACCAGCATAGCTTTATATTGTTGACAAAGCCCTGAAAACCTGATTACAACAAAAATGCAGAGACTGCAGATTAGTTGTATAAACTTTTGCTGCCAATTAATTTTAATAACCTTTCAACAAAAAATTTTATAATTTTGGGCCTCAACCATTTTCAAATTAAAAGCATCATATGAAAAAGTCATTAATTCTGCTTGCCATGTGTTTTGTAGGAATTATAAGCGCAAAAGCGCAGAGTGATTATAAGTCCGCGATTGGTGGCCGATTTGGATCGCCTAATGCATTTAGTTATAAAACTTTTATCACAAAGCCGGGTGCCATTGAACTGAATGTAGGCTTTGCTGCGCCCATCTACGGCACTTTTATTAGATTAGGGGGTATGTACCAGCATCATTTTCCCATTGGTGACATCGATGGATTTAAATGGTATGTTGGTGGCGGTCCATTTTTTGATATTTATTCCTATAAAAACGGATACGGTGATTATGGCTCTACTTCATTGGGTATTAATGCAGTTGGAGGTGTAGATTATAAGTTCAAGACCATCCCCCTAAATCTTAGTGCAGACTTGATGCCGTCGATTTTTTTGGGTAAAGATCTTTATTACAATAGCAATTTCAGGGGCTATGGCGGATTGTCAGTACGTTATGTGATTAAATAAGCTTTCTATTATAAACCATTAAAGCCGCAATTTTGCGGCTTTTTTATTGCCCAGGCATCATTTCCAGCATGTATGGAACTTTTCATTTTTTTTACTTCACTCACTATTTTCACTTGTTAAAAGGTAAGTAGAAACGATTAGTGCTGGGAATTAAAAATGCTTCAGTAGTGAATAAAGATCATCTTGTGGTAACCTATTTTCTGCAGCATGACTAATAAGGTTTTGATCATCATCCCATGTTTTAATGAAGAAATTTCACTGCCAAAAGTATTGCAGGAATTAAGCATCCTTTCAATGGGTTATAACTATGATCTGCAGGAGGCAGTGATAAACGATTGTTCTACCGATCAAACACTCGAAGTAGCGAATAACGGTGATATTATTGTGCTTGATCTTCCGGTTAATCTCGGCATCGGTGGAGCAGTGCAAACGGGGTACAGGTATGCATTTGATAACGGATATGATTTCGCCATTCAAATGGATGGCGACGGGCAGCACCCGGCAACAGAAGTAAAAAAACTGCTGCGGGCGATGATCGATCACGATGCAGATATTGTTATAGGCTCACGTTTTATTGATAAAACCGGCTTTCAATCATCCTCCTCCAGGCGTTGGGGCATACGTTACTTTAAACATCTTAACATGCTGCTTACCGGTTTTACTGTTTATGACAGTACTTCAGGTTTCAGGTGTATCAATAGGAAGGCCCTGGCTCTTGTAAATGAATATTATCCTGATGACTATCCGGAGGCGGAAATACTTATATACTATGCAATGAATGGCTTGAAAGCCGTTGAAGTGCCAGTTTGTATGAAAGAAAGACAGGGCGGCATTTCGTCTATTGGGGTATCTGCTTCTTTATATTATATGTTAAAAGTAACTCTTGCAATAGTGTATTCTTTTTTGCGGTTAAAAATTTCCAGGTAATATGGAAAGGATTCAAATAATAGCAATAGCAGCGAGCCTGTTCTTCCTGGCGTATATCGGGCGACTAATTATTAAGAGACAGTTAAGGGAGGAATATTCCATTGTTTGGATCGTTTGCACGGCTGTGTTGGTAATTTTTTCTTTTTGGCGAAATGGGCTAACAATAATGGCTAAGCTCTTTGGTGTCATCGAGGCTCCTAACCTTATATTTACAGGAGCAATTTTTGCCATCATGGTATACCTTTTACACATCAG
>JBBPYM010000302.1:0-5846 GCA_038199905.1 Chitinophagales bacterium
GCTTTATTACGTTCAAATACTTTATCGGTTTTTCCTGCTGGGATAAAAATCCTGGCTTTAGTATTCACCGGCACCTGGATCGTTAGTTGCAGCGATGAACCATTTTTCTTCCAGGAAGAAATAATCTCACCATTAATAGAATGATAGGTTGCTTTTACATAGTTAATTTCCTGTTGCGCAATCTCAGGCCTGATGATAAACGTCCGGTATCCGGGTTCATCTACTTTTATACCTGCCGCATTGCCAAACAACCATTCATTTACTGAGCCAAAGGCATAATGGTTAAAAGAATTCATTCCGGCATTGTTTTCAAATCCTTTTTCTTTTGTAAAACTGTCCCAGCGTTCCCAGATCGTATTGGCACCGTTTTCAATTTCAAAACCCCAGGAAGGATATTGTTTGCTCAGTAGCAGCGAATAAGCAACATCACTATGCCCGGTGGCTGAAAGTGCCGGAAGCAAAGGCTTTACACCGAGAAAGCCTGTTGTAAGCCTGTTGCCATTTTGTTTCACCAAAGCTGCTATGGAATCTCCTGCGTCTTTTGTTATGCGGGGGGGCAGAAGGTTCATGTACACGGCGTTTGCATAAGCTGTTTGGGTGTGCCCATCGAAGCCCATGTTACCGTCAACATACCCATCGCCATTTCCATATATAACGGCGTTGGTAATAAAGCGTCCCTTACCGTTGGTGTAATGGGCTAGAAATGCCTGGTTTATTTTTCGTGTAACAGTCCTGAACTTTGCTGCATCTGCTATTTTGCCTGTTGCTGCTGCCATCTCTGCCATCATAGAGGCTACATAAGAATAGTACATCGTAGCAAGCATATCGGGTGGTGTTTTGCGGCCAACCGACAGCCAGTCTCCAAAGCCTCCCTTGGGCGAGATTTCGTCAAAACTGCCCTCCGTAAAGAAATATTTTCCTTTTGATTTTGTTTCTAAAAAATCCATAAAGGCCACCATATTGGGCCAGGATGTTTCAATAACCCTGGTGTCTCCATATGATTTGAAGATCGTGTAGGGGCAAATAATTCCTGCTTCCGCCCATCCGGGTGAATAGGTATCTGTAACCCTTAATGACGGCGCAGGTGCATACAGTGGATAGCTGTTATCTGGCCGCTGCCCGTCATTAAGATCTACCAGCCATTTGGTAAAAAATGCAGCGATGTCATTGTTGAAGGTGGCGGATTGCACGTATGTTTGCGCATCACCTGTCCAGCCCATCCGTTCATCCCGCTGGGGGCAATCTGTGGGTATATCAAAATAGTTAGAACGTTGTGTCCACACAATATTATGATACAACTGATTCACCATTTTATTATCCGTCTCAAAATTACCCGCATTAGGTGTCGCCGAGGTTAAGACAATGCCTGTGATGGCATCTTTACCAGGTGCAGATTGTAATCCACTGACTTCTACAAACTGGAAGCCGTGATAGGTAAAACGTGGTGTGTAAGTCTCACCGTTAGGATCGCCTTTTAAAATATAAGTATCTGTAGCACGGGCCATGCGTAAATTTTCCCGCATCAGGTCTCCATTCGGAAACAACACTTCACCATATTTCATTATAATGGTGTCGCCCGCTTTTCCTTTTACCTTCAATCTCACATTGCCGGCAAAGTTCTGTCCCAGGTCAAAAAGGTATTTACCTCCCAGTTTCGGCACGACTGATACTGCTTTTAATTCTGTAAATACTTCAACAGGGTTTCCCGGATATACTTGCAGCGCACGATCGTCTTTGTCTAAAAATAATTGAGATTGCTTCCAGCTATCATCTTTAAATCCCGCAGAAGCCCATCCTTTAAATTCTTTGCGGGCATCGTAGGTTTCCCCATTCAGTATATCTGCTTCTACAAACGGGCCGTGATTTGTTTTCCATGTTTCATTGGTTGCAATCACTAGTTTTTTTCCATCGCTGAATTCAATTTCCACCTGTGCCTTCAACATTGGAACTTTACCATAAAAGTTTTTTACCACGGGATTCCGCACCAGCAGTGCATAGCCCAGGTAGCCTGCATACCAGCCGTCTGACACGATTGCGCCAAATGCATTCTTGCCGTTCTTTATGCTTTGTGTAACGTCGTAAGCCTGGTAGTAAACCCGTTTATCATAATCTGTATAGCCCGGGGTAAAATGGTCGTTGCCTATTTTTTTACCGTTAATATAAAATTCGAATAGGCCCAGGGCCGAAACATACAATCTTGCTTTTTTTATGGTGCCATTCAGCAACATCTCTTTACGAAAAAATGGTGCAGGTGGAAGTTGATACACCTTGCTTTTCCCTAAAGCATTGAGGTCACTGCCGATCCATTTTGCTGTCCAATCCGTTTTGGCAAGCAATGCCATTTCCCATTTTTTTGTAGCACTCCATTTCCCTGCAATACCATCTTTATCCCAGCTTCTCACTATCCAGTAACATTCCGTGCGGCTTAATAATGGCTTGCCAGCATATTTCACCTGGTTCGTTTCATTGCTGGTTATTTTGCCGGAATTCCAAAGATCTGCGCCCTTCTCATTTAATAATTTTGGCGAGCTCGCTACGAGTACCTGGTAAGCGGTCTGAACCTGGGCAGGCCGAGACGACCTTAGTTCCCAACTCAGACGAGGCTCGCTGGCTTCTGTAAATGGATCTTCTTTATATTCCGTTCGTAAATGTGTTGCAGTGAGATCAGCCACCTGCGCATACGCGTTCACTGTAAAACAAAAAACTGCTAGAATAATGAACACAAATTTTGAAATAAATGACTGTTTTCTTTTCATTTGAAGCTGTTTAGAATAATCGTTTTTATTCATGATTTAGGGCAATCAAGCCTTTTGTATCAATACCACTGAGTATAAAGCTCTTGCAAAATCTTGCAGTCAAGCATTGGTGTATTAAAGAATAATTTACACAATAAAAGCATACAATTGTAAAGAAAAGTACATCCACGCATAAATGGTAACTAGTAAAACTACACTTTTAACAATAACACTTCATCCTGCTCAATCCTGTCCCGAAACAGCATATAACTATTCAGCAGGATGGAACAGGATAATAAATCAAATCATCTTACTTATTTTTGAATAGTGTTATGCTATCAAGCTTTTAACCCTGGGTAAGCCTTCGATAAGCGGTGACTCCGGCAGACAACGTTCAGTTATTGTGCGTCTCCAAACAAAGACAGGAAATGATTTTAATAGCAGAACAGGGTAATTTGTATATTATGCAAAATTGCATGCTTATGAAGATCAGTCATCTTTTTTTTACTGTATTAACTGTTGGCATGTTTACTCCACATGCCTTCTCGCAGAAATCAAACAAACCAAATATAGTTGTCGTAATAGCGGATCAATGGCGGGCACAGACAACTGGTTACGGTGGAAACAAAGATGTGCGCACCCCAAATCTCAATGCCCTTGCCCAGACAAGTGTAAATATAAAAAATGCAGTAGCTGGAATGCCAGTTTGTACGCCTTTCAGGGGGTCATTGTTAACAGGACAATACCCACTTACAACAGGTTTGTTTATGAATGATGTGATGCTGGACACTAACAAGGTAACCATTGCTGATTTATATCGAAACGCCGGATACAATACTGGTTTCATCGGGAAATGGCATATAGACGGTCATGGAAGAAGCAGTTTTATACCAGAAAACAGGCGCCACGGGTTTGAATACTGGAAAGTACTTGAATGTACCCACAACTACAATAGGTCGGCATATTACAGCGGAGATTCAGAAAAAAAATTATTCTGGGATGGTTATGATGCGCTGGCTCAGTCCGAGGATGCGGCAAAATTTATCGCTGATCATGCAAAATCTGAAAACCCTTTTATGCTGTTTGTTTCACTAGGTCCGCCACATGACCCATATCCTTCAGCACCAGAACAATTCAAGGTACTTTACCGGGATAAAACAATTCCGTTAGCCCCTAACATACCTGTAGAAATGCAGAAGAAAATACAGGTGGATATTAAAAACTATTATGCACATATCTCTGCACTCGATCATGGAATTGGGAAGATAATGGCTTCCATCAAAAATGCAGGAATTGACAACAATACCATTTTTATATTCACATCGGATCACGGAGATCTTATGGGAGCGCATGGGCAACGCAATAAACAACAACCTTATGAAGAAAGTATCAGGGTTCCATTTTTATTACATTATCCTGATGCATTTGGCAATACCAAGCGGGAGTCGCCGATACTTTTAAACTCCCCGGATATTATGCCCACCATTCTCGGCTTGTCCAACATGAAAATCCCAGGATCAGTCGAAGGCATTAACTATTCAGAGGTGTTGAAAGGAACCCGGAAAAATAAAAGAAAAGAAACACTTATCTCCTGTGTGCAACCCTTTGGCCAATGGTCAAGAGCAAATGGCGGTCGGGAGTACCGTGGCCTTGTAACTGTTCAATACACTTTCGTACGAGACCTTAAAGGCCCCTGGCTTTTATTTGACAATAACAACGACCCCTATCAACTGAATAACCTGGTTGGTAAAAAGGCTTCTCTTAAAATACAAAGATGTTTGGATAAAACGCTATTGCGCAGATTAAAAGCAACTCATGACGAATTCCTTCCCGGAATGCAATATGTAAAACGCTGGAATTATACCGTAGATCAAAGCGAAACAGTGCCGTATGTAAATTTGAACTACGAGGGCAAACCTATAAAAGAATGAGTTGATAGAAAAACCAACAGAATAGAAAGCAACAGTGCTGACATAGTTCTGCTTACAAAAATATCTATCCAAAAAGTTAATCTGTGAATTACAAATCTTAGGAACCATTTTGTTGCATGATTATTTTTTCACCAAGTTGCCTGATATCAAGTCCAACAGATTGTTCTTCTTTTGTAACTCCCAATGGCGAGATAAGGTCAGTAATTTTTAATATTAATAATGATCCAAAGAAAGAAAACGGTACTACAATTGCCAGTCCTGCAAGATGTGCAACGAACAATTTTGTTTCTCCGTATAATAAACCGTTACCCGTTCTGTTTGCAGGATTAACGGCTGTATGTGCAAATAACCCTGTCATCAACATTCCTGGGGCTGACTAAAAAAGCACTATGACCGATTTGTTGGGCTCTATAATGCGAAATATATTTAGATTAGATACTTTTTAGTCAGCCCCAGGGAAAAACATCGAGCGTATCATCAATACTCGTTTTCGCCGTCCATTGAACAACCATATTACTGATGATGCTGGTAACGGTGCCGATAAAGATACTGTTGGGAATTGTTACAAAACCTGCCGCTGGCGTAATGGCTACAAGGCCTACCACCGCGCCCATGCAGAAGCCCAGCGCAGATGGCTTCTTCCCTTTAAAAGTGTCAAACAGTATCCATGCCATGCCCGCCACGGCAGCAGCAGTATTAGTGGTTGCAAGTGCTATGGCGGCAATGTCGTTTGCCCCTGCTGCCGAGCCTGCGTTAAAGCCAAACCAACCAAACCAGAGGAGCCCGGTGCCGGCTAAAACGAAAGGAATATTCGAAGGATTTGTATGCAACTCGCCGAATTTTTGTTTCCTGAGATACAGGGCCGCTGCCAGTGCAGAACAACCGGCAGAAATATGAACCACTGTACCACCCGCGAAATCCAGAACGCCCATTTTATAAGTATGTCGTTTGGGTGGCATGTCCAATGTGCGATAGGCGCATAAATAAACATGCTGAACAGGCAGGCGAAAACCACATAAGAAGTAAAACGGTAACAATCCAGTTAAAGATCTTTCCCATGAATTTCAGATATTTCATACTGAACCGCATACGGCAAAGGCGTTATTGGCGTTTTAAGCCATATTGCCCACACCCGTGTAAAACTTGCCCCGAAGTATAAAATCAGGGAAGAGTAAAAAAC
>JBBPYM010000303.1:0-9016 GCA_038199905.1 Chitinophagales bacterium
AGAAGCAAAACATTTTCTAAACAGATAAGATACACTGCACCTGAAGATCCTTCGAGGATTATTGCCCAAAACCAGGCAAGAACTAACCTGGCAGAGGGTAGAACGGAAAATGTTTATATCAATGGCCAGTTTCTTGCCAATTACAATAAGGAGCTGGGAAAAGATCACACAATTGATGTGCTTGCAGGGTATGAAGAGAATTATACTTCAAACGAAACCCTGGGAGCGTCCCGTGATGGCTTTGCTTTAACGAATTTTCCTTACCTCAGTGTAGGTTCACTGGAGTTCCGCGATAATTCGGGCACTGCTTCCGAGTCATCTCTCCGCTCAGTTTTTGGTCGTGTGAAATATGATTTCAGGAATAAATATTACCTGCAGGGAAACCTCCGCTATGATAAATCTTCGCGTTTTGCACCTCAGTACAGGGACGCTTTGTTTCCTTCAGTATCTGCAGGCTGGAACGTGAGTGAAGAAAGTTTTATGAAAGATGTCAAATGGCTGTCCTTCCTGAAAGTCAGGGGTTCCTGGGGTGAAGCAGGTAACGAACGAATTGGCAACTACCCTTACCAGGCTACCATATCCTTCAGCAATGCCCTGTTTTACCAGAATGGTGTTGTAGTGCCGCAAACAGGTGGCGGACAGGTTGTTTATGCCGTTCAGGACATTTCCTGGGAAACAACCAGCACGTCAGACATCGGTATCGACGCTGCTTTTTTACAAAACAGGATAAGCCTTACGGCTGATTATTTCAAAAAAAGAACCTCAAACATTTTATTGCAATTAGACATCCCGAACTACCTGGGTTATGATAATCCTTACCAGAACGCTGGTATCCTTGATGCGCAGGGATGGGAAGTAGAGGCAGGCTGGAAAGACCGTGTCGGCAAACTGAACTACTCGGTAGCCTTTAATTTGTCTGATACAAAAACCAAAATCGTGGAGCTCCGTGGTACGCAGTTCCTGGCCGACCAGGCAATACTGCAGGGAAGTGAATTTAATGAATGGTTTGGTTACAGGTCTAACGGGTTATTCCAGACAGCCGCGGACCTCATGGGTGCTGCAGTTATAAATGCAAATACCAAAGCCGGTGATGTAAGATATGTTGATCTTAACAAGGATGGAAAAATCACACCGGAAGGTGATAAGGAATTACTTGGTGGATCACTGCCACGTTACCTGTATGGCGGCAACCTGAGAATGGATTATAAAGGATTTGATGTAGGACTGGTTTTCCAGGGAGTGGCTAAAAAGACAAGCCGCCTGGGTAATGACCTGGTGCAGCCATTTGCTGAAGCCTTTGGCAATGTATCTAAAGAAATTGCAAACAATTTCTGGAGTAAAAATAACACTGCAGAGAAAAATCTTGCAGCAACCTATCCAAGGTTATCCCGTACTTCTACCACCAATAACTACCAGATGTCAGACTTTTACCTGATCAACGGTGCTTATTTCCGGTTGAAAAACTTTACGGTTGGTTATACACTTAGCCAGGGAGCCATCAAGAAAGCGGGCGTTCAATCATTACGGTTATACGCATCCGCAAACGACTTCTTTACCGTCAGCAAGTTCCCTAAATATGCAGATCCGGAAGTGGGCAACGCAGCTTACCCGATCGTAACAACAATTATGGCAGGAGCCACAATCAGGTTCTAGTAGCCGGGCTGTAAGTTATCAGCCGGGGCTGACACGGAATGGAAGATTGTATCACCAGTTCTTTAAAATTTGAAAAATGAAAAAAACATCCTTATTTATAATAATATCGATTGCCGGTTTGAGCTCCTGCAATAAGCTGGATCTTAACCCGCTCGCGGAAGCATCTACCGGAAATTTTTATTCCAACCAAACCGAACTTGAGCTTGCCGTTAATGACCTCTACCGAGGCGCATTCTGGGATAATGATAATGAAGCTTTTACTGACAACTTCTGGCACCGTGCACAACTGGGCAACGTGGTAACTTTTGGTACTATGAACGCCGATGACGTGACCGCGCTTGCTTTATGGACGAACGCCTATAAAGCTATTGCAAGGGCTAATACATTTATCGCTTTAAAGCAAAGGGCAGCAGCCACCACACCCGCAGCAGTTATTTTAAAACTTGAAGCAGAGATGCGGCTGATCAGGGCTTATGAATATTCAAGACTTATCTCGCATTTCGGTGACGTGCCCTTGTTAACCGCGCCTATGGAACTGGCAGAAGCGGTTGGTATTCAAAGAACCAACAAAGAGGAAGTGCTGACGTACATTTTTTCAGAACTTGACTTTGCAACGGCAAACCTGCCACAATCTTATGCGACCGCTGAGCTACGTCGTTTTTCAAAAGGCTCCGCGCTTGCCATCAAGGCAAGGATAGCCTTGTACATGGGTAAATGGGCAATAGCAAAAGATGCAGCTAACGCAGTAATGCAGCTTGCAGCAGCTAATGTATACTCACTTAATGCCAGTTACTCAACGCTGTTTCTAAAAGCAGGTGAAACAAGCAAAGAAATCATTATCAGTCTCCCCCGCGACCAGGCTCAATTAGTTTTTACAACAGCAGGCGTTGTACAGGATTATATGCCAAGAAATGCTGGTGGTTTTGGTGCACAGATACCAACCCGCGAACTGATGGATGCTTACGAATGTATTGACGGTAAACCTATCAACGAATCTCCTTTATACAACCCGCTTGATCCTTTTAAGAATCGAGATCCAAGATTGACTTCTGTAATTGTAGAATTTAACACGCAATGGCTGGGTTATAGCTACCAGCCGCATCCCGACACGCTTACCGTGTTCAGCTCAAAAGAAAACCGCAGGGTATCTAACAAGGATAGCCGTGCTGTTGCTGCATTTGCAAGCTATACAGGCTTTCTCTGGAAAAAAGGAATTGACCAGACATGGGCAGACAGGCTCGCCGAAGACAATGACGCTATCCTTTACCGTTATGCGGAAATCTTACTTACCTATGCTGAAGCAAAAGTAGAGTTGAATGAAATTGATGCTTCTGTGCTGAACGCAATCAACCAGGTAAGGGCAAGAGGTTATGGCGTTGCCGTTGGTGCAACGACATTATACCCTGCGGTTACAACTTTAAACGCAGCAGAGTTGAGGAAGATCGTTAGAAGAGAAAGAAGGGTTGAGTTTGTAAAAGAAGGTCTGCGATACATGGACCTGATCCGCTGGAAACTCGCAGAGAAGGCCTTAACCAAACCGGTTATCGGCATCCCCGACCCTGCCGCTCAGAACAGGGCTAAATGGCCTTTCCCGGGTGTTACGCCACTTGATGCTGATGGCGTTCCTGATTATTCAGTTTTTGGGGCTGATGTAAAGATCATCGCGCAGCGTTCCTTTGATAAAAGTAAACAATACCTGTGGCCGATACCTTCCATTGAAAGAAGAGTAAACTCCAACCTGACGCAAAACCCAGGCTATTAGCTGATAGCTGTCAGCCGTCAGCTATCAGCTATCAGCTAAGAAAGTGGTATACTAAACTGATATGTTATTTAGTTTTGGGGATAAAAAACGTAAACACTTTTGATAAACTCAAATGATGAAAACGAAGTTTTCGTCAAATCTTAAGGCGGCTGATAGCTGATGGCTGATAGCTGAATTTAAACCATTAACAAATAAAGAATACATTATGATAAGAATACAGAAATTATTGGCTGCCGCTTTTACTTTACTCATCTGTACCGGCATTAAGGCACAGGTGATGGCACCATTTGTAAAGGCTGATAAAAGCCCTTTACAAGTAAGCGGTGTATATCCCCATCTCACTGTTTTTAATGAAGGTGGCGGATATCCCTGTGGCGGAGACGGCGGGGAAGGAGGTATCGGCGCAATAACACCATGGGCGGGAAAACTATGGATGGTTACGTACTCACCGCATTGCCCGAATGGCAGCTCGGATAAATTGTACAGCATTGATAAGGATCTTAACATTTTCATGCATCCTGAAAGTGTTGGTGGCACGCCTGCGAACAGGATGATCCATAAAGAATCTAACCAGCTTATAACAGGTTCTTACCTGATAGATGCCCAGGGAAAAGTAAGGGTGATACCACTAACGGTGATGCCTGGTCGCATGACATCCACCGCACGTCACCTGGTGGACCCGGCGAACCAGGTTTATTTTATTGACATGGAAGGCATGTTGTACGAAGCCAATGTGCATACGCTGGCGGTAAACAAGTTATTCCAGAAACCAATACCAGGCTGGCACAGCAAAGGCGGTTACACTGCACAGAAGCAACTCATCATTTCTAACAATGGTGAACATCGCCCGGCGGATATCAAGCCCGGACTTCTTAAAGTAGGAGCCGATCCAAAGAACGAAGAAGAAATGGGTGTGCTCGCAAGCTGGGATGGCAAAGACTGGAAGATCATCGAAAGAAAACAATTTACGGATGTTACCGGTCCTGGTGGCATTTACGGCGCACCAGATGACAACGCACCGGCATGGAGCATTGGCTGGGACAAACGTTCGGTTATACTTAAATTACTTGATGCCGGCAAATGGTATACATACCGCCTGCCAAAGTCTACGCACACGTACGATCAGTGGGGTGGATGGTATACTGAGTGGCCGCGTATACGCGAGATCGGCAATAACAAAATGCTGATGGACATGCACGGATTGTTTTATGACTTTCCTAAAACCTTTTCAAGAAGCAACAGTGGCGGCATTTCACCAATAAGTACCCACCTCAGGTATGTGCCAGATTTTGCAAACTGGAATGGTAAATTGGTGATTGCAACGGATGAAACAACCATCCTGCAAAATCCATTCGCGGGAAGATCACAGTCGAACTTATGGTTCGGCACACCTGATGATCTTAAACAATGGGGTGGCAACAACGGATGGGGCGGTCCCTGGATGAAAGATGCCGTAGAAGCCGGTGTACCTTCAGATGCCTTCCTGGTAAATGGCTTTGATAAAAAAGTTTTACATGTTAGCCACGATGCAACTATCCCTGTAAAATTTACTATTGAATTAGACAGAGCAGGTAATAACAAATGGGAGACTTACAAAACCATTAATGTTGCCGCGAAAGGATATGAGTATATGATTTTACCAGCTGACCTAAATGCCAACTGGATAAGGGTTTCAACAGATAAAAGCTGTGTAGCATCTGCCTTTTTCCATTTTACCGGCAAGGGATATGCGAAGTCTGACGTTATGTTTAACTCTCTTGCAGGCATAGATGAAGCCGGTACTGTTCAGGCCAACCTGATACGCCCTGCAAAACATAATAAAAATTTGCAGGTACTTAATACCAGCGCAAATAACAAGTACACAGAGGTTAATGAAAAGCTTAATTTTATTCAGCCTGCCGTTGACAGTGCTGCCACGGTTGCAAGAATACTGGCGCTGACAAAAGACTTTGACATGGATGAGGCGTCAGTGATCATAAAAGACAAAACGGGAACTTTCCGCTTACCAAAAACATCATCAGTTTACGACCAGCCTTTTGCTGGTGGATGGCCACGTGGCATAAGGGAACTTGAGTCTGAAAGGTTTATGCTTAATGCCCATGGCACTTTGTATGAAATAGGCAGGGAGTCTGGTTACGAAGCGATCCGTCCGGTAACAACGCATAAAAAGAAGATCGTAGACTTTTGCACCTGGCGTGGGCTGCTTGTTTTCAGCGGCACAAAAACAGGTGCTAAAAAAGACGGTCATTATTTCGGCGATAACTCTAATGGTTTATGGTTTGGCGCCATTGATGATATGTGGAAACTTGGCAAGCCGGTTGGTGAAGGGGCAGTATGGAAAAATGCCGAAGTAAACGCGAATGAGGCTTCACTGCCATACCTGATGACAGGGTATGATAAAAAGACGGTGACGCTAACTTCCGACAAAGCAGTGACGATAACCCTTGACGTTGATGTTGACCTGAATGGCTGGCACACCTATAAAACAATTGCGGTTCCCGCGGGTAAGTCAGTTAAGCACGTTTTTCCCGACGGCTTTAGCGCGCATTGGGTAAGAGCAACTGCAGACAAAGATTGTAAGGCGACAGTAAGTTTTAAATATGAATAACCAATAAACCTTTTTATACATCCACCAGTTAGGTTTAGAATGCCCCGGTACTTTGCAGTCCGGGGCTATTTTTTTAAGATGGTGAGATGTGAAACGGCGGTCATGACAGGGTGGTAGCTAATAGCGCTGATAGTGAAGCACCAAATAACTTACGCTTTGTCCAGAAAGTCAGGCGGGTAACTTAGTCATCTTTAAAACATTATCCCCCAAATTTTTAATGCCCCTCCTTCTCCAAATACGCTTCCACGTCTTTCTTCGATACAGCAACTTTCTTTGGATATTTTGCAAACCAGGCGCGGAACTCATTCTTAATAGGGTCTGACCAGTCGCCATGAATCTGACCGGAGGGATACTTGCCTTGTTGTAATAACACCCTTTCGAATTCATCCCGTAAACCCGTCATTTCCGAGGCCGCTACCAGCTCCTCCACCAGGTAGGCGGGAATGAAAACAACGCCATAATCATTTGCAAAAACAATATCGCCGGGGAACACCGTAGCCTGGCCAATACGTATGGGTGCGTTGATAGAAGTAGGCGTCATGTCCTTTATGTAGGAAGGATCATGGCCTTTCACCCAGGCATTAAATCCTTTGGTATCTTTTAACTCTTGCATGTCGCGGACGGAGCCATAAAATATGACGCCCTTGCCTGTTTTGCCAACGATCGCATTGCCAAGACTGGAGCCAATCAAAGTGCCATCTTTAATCTTTCCAAAACCATCTGCTACGTAAACATCTCCCTTGGTGAGGATGTCGATGGGCCAGATGTTAATACCGCCTTTTTGAGAACGCCCTTCCGCTTTACCCTGTGCTTTAACAAGACTGTCAAGGTCGGGTCTTGAAGGCATGAACTGCGCGGTTACTACACGACCCACCATTGTTTCCCCTGGTTTTAGCATGATCCAATCCTTCTCTACCTGATTGCGGTAACCTTTCCGACCAAGGTAACCCCAAATTTGCTCGAGAGTGGCTTCGTGCAGTCTTTCCAGCACAATATCCGGAACCTTTGGCCGGCCGTCTTCAAAACGCTCGCCTTTCCATTGCGAAGTCAGGGTTTTCACATACTCAGGTGATGATCCCAGCCGCTGAGCATCTAACTGAAAGCTAACGGCGACGAACACGCTAAATAAAACTATTCTTCTTATCATAATGGTTTACAAATTTTCAAGTGAGCTTTAGTATTAAAATCATTTTTTGTTACTGCTGATTGCCTGCATTAACCCCCGCATGTAACCGAAAGCATATAATGACCCGATGTTGCTGTAACCCGGTTTGTCATTGCTGTCTCCAGCCATGGTTGGTACGTGATCGGGACGGATCGGTCCTTTAAAGCCGATATCATAGTAAGCTTGCATGGCAGCATGCATATCTATCTGGCCCTCATCGTGAAAAGTTTCCTCGAATTTAAACTTGCCGCCTCTCACGTTCCGGAAATGTACAAAATGAATTACACCTTGCTTGCCAAATTCTTTAACAACAGTTGGAATGTCTACCCCCATTAGCGAAAAATTTCCCTGGCACATGGTGATGCCGTTACTCGGACTTTTTATAATATCCAGCATTCGCTGGAAATTGGGCACCGTTGTCATGATCCTCGAGATACCCTTGATACTGTCTACCTGTGGATCATCGGGGTGCATGGCCAGCTTCATTCCAATCTTTTCTGCCTCAGGCACAACGGCTTTAAGAAAATATTCAAGGTTTTGCCACAGGGCATCCCTGGACACCATGCCATATTCAGTGATCGGCATATTTTTTACATGGTCATAATCAAAAGCCGTTACCAACGCACCACCCCTGCCGGGTTTATCCATTTTTGTTCGGTACCAACTAATCACAGGCATCCAGTTATAACAGATCACATCGATGTCGCCATACTGTTTGAGGTTTTTCATAAACTTGATAAAACTGGCAATTTCCTCATCCTTACCCGGCAAGCCCAATTTTGTCTTCGTATTGAGAGATGCAGGGCCCTCGATAACCCTTAATTTTAATCCCACTTTTTCCCAGGCTTCTTTATTGGCTGTGATAACCTTGGAATCCCACGGGTTGGCATCTCCCATGTTTACCATCTTCGGGTTTATGCCACCTACTGCGCCGAGTACGTCCATCTGTTTCATGAACGCGATCCGCCTTTCATCCATACCAGAAAAATAGGCTTCACTCATCTGCATACCGGCATCTCTTGCCATGCCCGAAACGTGCTCCCGCAAACCAGATTTTTCAACACCTTTTCCAGAACTTGCCGAACCAAAAGCGCCGAGAGATACTGCTGATGCCAGCGCTCCCCCATTTTTTATAAAATTCCTACGATTGGTTTTCATAATTATATTATTGGTTAATGAGCCGAAATGTTTCTTGCCTCACCAAACCGTCGTAGTATATAAATCAGGACCCTGTGCCGCCAATGCCGCATGGAAGTTTTAAGTTGTTATATTGAAATGCTTCCGGTTGGTCAGTGACAATCGTTGGTGCTGAGATGTTGCTGATCTCACACTTCCGTGTATTAAGATAGTTAGTTTTTAGACATCTGTGGCAGATCTTGAGAAGTTTTTAGGGAAGATTCGGAACATAAACTTTTTTCTTGTAAGGTGAATGCAGCGAAGACCAATAGTTTAGTTGCCAGGTGTCCACTGCTTTTAATCTGCGAAAAAAACTTCGCATCGGCATTGTTCGCGTTCATGCAAATGAAAACGGCAAACCCTTTGGTAATTAAATTTAAGCAATGAATGAAAATACTTTCTCCACACGCAGGAAATCTACAAAGCCAATCGCGGAACAAAAACACGTTGGAATATTGCCGGGGAATCCCAATGCCAGCACTTTGTTGCCGACGCATTTAATAAAATGAATATCAATGACGTAAAGCGTCATCGCTAAATTAGAGACGCCTGCCATCAGATAGATCAGGCCCTTTATTCATTTCGAAGGCTTTTGATAGGATTCGCTATTGCCGCCTTTATAGATTCATAACTGATAGTACACCATGCGATA
>JBBPYM010000304.1:0-7594 GCA_038199905.1 Chitinophagales bacterium
ATGCTCCAAATCTTGTCGCAGCATATCTGCCAGACGTTCCGAGAACCGTAAAGCTGGTTAAGGAAGTGATGTACCTAAAAAAGTAAAGATTAATAGATGCTGGGAGCTGCAACGCGCCGGCAAAAAGAGCATAGAAAAAACCGGGTTATCCTGGTTTTTTCTATGCCTTCAATAACTCTATAATTCCTCTCATAATTAAGAGGAAACAAACACTCCTAGCAAGAAAGAAGCCTGCCAGCAAGTGAATCTTACAGTCATCTCCCAAGAAGATTTGATATTTGCAAAATTACGTCTGCACTTAATATTTGGAAAGGTGAGAACCAGGCGTTTTTGAGGATAGTAAATTCCACACCTATCACGTGCTTCCAACAACACCATACATCGCGTGGTTCAGCTCGAACTCAAAATATCTTCACGCCATTTGAGTTGAATTCGGCCAAAGGCCGACGGCTAATACCTGACGGCCGACGGCTGATAGCTAATAGCAGATAGCTGACGTTTGATAGCTGGTAATTATTTATAGGAACGCTCGTTGGGCTGCTTCCTATATATTTGCAACTTGAAAAATTCATAACATAATGTCGAATATTTTAATCATTGATGATGAGAAGTCCATTCGGAAAACTTTGGGAGAAATACTTTCTTACGAAGGGTATAAAATAGACGAAGCAAGTGATGGGGAAGAGGGGCTAAAGAAGTTTAGGGAAAAAACGTATGACGTTGTTTTGTGTGATATCAAGATGCCTAAAATCGATGGGATGGATTTCTTAGAAAAATCCAGGGAGATAAATGCTGATGTGCCAATTATTATGATCTCGGGGCATGGCACTATAGAAACAGCTGTAGAAGCAGTGAAAAAGGGAGCTTTTGATTATATATCCAAACCGCCGGATCTGAACAGGCTCCTGATTACGATCCGTAACGCAATTGATAAAACGTCACTTGTTACAGAAACTAAGGTTTTGAAGAGAAAGGCTGCGAAAGTGCAGGAGATGATCGGGGAATCGTTGCCAATCAGAAAGATAAAAGAGACAATAGAAAAAGTTGCCCCCACAGAAGCCAGGGTGCTGATCACGGGGGAAAACGGTGTCGGCAAAGAGTTGGTAGCCCGTTGGCTGCATGAAAAAAGCAGTCGCGCCAGCGGCCCGCTGGTTGAAGTAAACTGTGCCGCAATACCGAGTGAACTTATAGAAAGCGAGTTGTTTGGTCATGAGAAAGGTTCCTTTACCTCTGCTATTAAACAACGCATCGGCAAGTTTGAACAGGCGAATACTGGAACATTGTTCCTGGATGAAATAGGGGACATGAGCCTTAGCGCCCAGGCAAAAGTATTACGCGCCTTGCAGGAGGCAAAAATCACCCGCGTAGGCGCCGACAAAGACATCACTGTTGACGTGCGCGTAATTGCGGCCACTAACAAGGACCTTCTTGAGGAAGTAGAAAATAAGAATTTCAGACTGGATCTTTACCATCGCCTGAGTGTGATCCTGATACATGTGCCGTCTTTGAACGAGCGACGGGAAGACATTCAGCTGTTATCCGAAAAGTTCCTGGAAGATATCTGCACAGAATACGGCATCGCGAAAAAGCCAATAGATAAATCAGCACTTGATGAGCTGGCAGAATACAACTGGACAGGAAACATCCGTGAGCTGCGCAACGTAATTGAAAGACTGGTTATACTTTCCGGTAAAAGCATTATGCTGGAAGATGTTGTAAGTAACGTGGTGCCGAGGAAATAGCTATCAGCTGTCAGCTATCAGCTATCAGCCTTCGGCTAGCGTCTGAAATCATGAGGTATGAGGTATGAGGTATGGGGTATGAGGTATGGGTGTCAGGTATTTATGTAAGAAAAGGTGAGTCCTTTAACCACCTTCTAGCTGAAGATCCTCGTCCAAACTTGTCCCAACAATTTTAGTTGGTTTTAGCAACCTGGTATTTGGCTGATAGGTGATAGCTGATAGCTGATAGCCCATACCCCATACCCCACACCTCACACCTCACACCTCACACCTCACACCTCGTACAACGCCGTCACCAGTTCCCCCATTTCTTTTATAATTTTTACAGCAGCGTGCGGCGTAGACGTTACTTTAATTGCCGGGCCCGAAGCCATAATTGTTATTCCGGGAAATCTTTCGGCAAGGCAACTAATATACCTGCCTGGTTCCTCATTGAGGAAATTTGTAATGAGATTAAAATAGAGGTGCGTTATTTGTTTATGGCTGCAGTAATATTCTATCTGGTCCAAACTGATGTTAACACCAAAGTAAACTGTTTTAACACCATGTTTCTTTAAAAGATATAATGCTATCAACAACGGGATCTCGTGCATTTCACCCTCAGGAGCAAAGATGAGCACGGTTTCTTTGCAGGAAAGGGTTAAAGGCTCTAAACCGTTAATCGCGAGAATTAGTCTATGCTGGAGGATAGCTGTGGAAAAATGTTCCTGGGCCGGTATCAGGTGTTCCGTAATCCATAACAGGCCTATTTTCTTCAGGAAGGGGTAAAACACCATAATCAAAGATCTTTCGAAACCATACCGTGAGATGGTGCTTTGAATTATTTTTTCAAACCGTTGCTGATCGTAGTCTATACTAGCCTCTATGAGCTGGTGTATGCCAAATTCCTTGTTATCCTCATTTATACTCGCCGAAGCCAGTTGGAGGATATCTTCCCTGGAGAGGCTTGCAATTTTGGAAATTTTATAACCGTGATGATAAAGATAGGAGATGCGTAAAACACTCTTAAGATCTTCATTATCATAATAGCGATGCAGGCTGGTTTTCCGCTTGCAAAAGCGTAAGCCGTGCCGCTGCTCCCAAATACGGAAAGTATGTGCCTTGATGCCGCTCAACAGCTCAATGTCCTTGATCGAAAAATAGTTCATGCTGTTTACGTGGGTATAACAGTGTAGGAAATTAAAACAAACTCCCTGCTTTAACAAATTCTTTGCATAGATATTTAATAATGGACAGGTTTCTCATACTTATGCGCTAAAGCAAATGATACTATTTAGAATCAGAATGGTATTTTTGCCGGAATTTAAAATACATAGAATGACTTTTTACCAGATCATGATCATTGCTTTTATTTCTCTGTTACTGGTATTGCTGCCGGCTCCCGGCATGTATGGCATGTTCAGGAAGGCAGGACTGCCAGGCTGGAGGGCCCTGATCCCTTTTTATAATATTGGTGTTATCTTGCAGATAGCTCAGAGGCCCAAACACTGGGCTATCTGGCAGTTTATACCCGTGGTGGGATGGTTTGTGATACTGGGTATATACATTGAATTTGTAAAGCCTTTTGGCAAGTTTAAATTTTACCAGCATACACTCACAGTGCTTGCATCGCCCATTTATTTCGCTTATATAGGATTTAACAAAAAAGACCGGTTTCTTGGCGTTAGCGTTGTTCAGAACCACAAAAAATCAACAGCAAGGGAATGGGTTGATGCCGGTATTTTTGCCATCGTAGCAGCAACACTGATCCGTTTGTTTGTTTTTGAAGCCTACACCATCCCGACAGGATCCATGGAGAAAACATTGCTTATCAATGACTTCCTTTTTGTAAGCAAATGGACATACGGTCCGCGTGTTCCCAATACACCGTTATCTGTTCCGTTTGTTCATCATACGCTGCCGATCACAGAATCAAAATCATATTCAGAACTTATAACGTTGCCGTATACACGCTGGTTTGCAAGCCCGGTAAAACGCAACGATGTGGTGGTGTTTAACTTTCCCGCCGGCGATACGGTAATAAATAGGGACGAATTTCAGTCTGCCAGGCCTTATTATGATGTGATAAGAGCCCTTGGTAACGGCAACCCTGATGTGGGAAGAAAGATATTAATGGACGACCCTGACAGTTACCCTTTGATCACAAGACCGGTTGATAAAAAAGAAAATTATATTAAACGATGTGTGGCCATTGCAGGAGATACGATGGTTATAAAAGACGGACTGGTATATGTAAACAGACTGCCGCCTTTTTTACCTCCTGCAGCTGAGATGTATTATTACGTGGAAACCAACGGACAGCAATTGGATGAATCGGTTATGTTGGAAGAGTACACGGTAAAGATGGAGGAGCCAGACGAGTTTGGCAGCACAGGCCAGGCCAATATCTTCAGGATGTTGCTTACCAATGAAGCCAAGGATAAAATGCTGAAAAATGGTCTTGCGAAAAAGATCACTCCAGAACTAAATACCCAGCACGAGTTATATCCTTATGATACGCTGCATAAATGGACAGAGGATAATTATGGCCCGGTTTGGATACCAAAAAAGGGAGCTGCGCTGACACTTACCAACGAGAATTACAGTATGTATGAAAGATCGATCCGTGATTTTGAACATAACAAACTGGAGCATAGAGGTGGTAAATTCTTTATCAACGGTATACAAACCGATAAATATACTTTTAAAATGGATTACCACTGGATGATGGGTGATAATCGTCATGGATCACAGGATTCACGGTACTGGGGTTTCGTTCCGGAAGATCATATTGTTGGCAGCGCTTCACTGATATGGATGAGTTTCGATCATGGTATTCGATGGAAACGTTTGTTTAAGAAGATAAGGTAGCGCTCTCTTATCAGCTATTACCCTTGAAATGATCCGCTGCTCTAACAATCTATCAATTAACCGACCATCATGAAAAAGGAGAACTACCAATTTTCATTTGAAGTGTACGACTCCATTCATGAGCTCGCGGAAGCTGACGCCTGGTTGTTGCGGGAGGCGCAAAAAGTTACCGGTTTGTCTTATGCGCCTTATTAGAATTTCAAAGTAGGTTCAGTGGCTTTGCTAACAAATGGTGAAACAGTGGACTGCTCCAACCAGGAAAAAGCGTCATACCCGGTTGGAATTTGTGCCGAAAGGGTGTTGCTCAGTACCTTATCCTCGATCTTTCCAACAGTGCCGATTGAAACCATTGCCATCAGTTACAAAAGTGAAGCGGTTAGAAGTGACCACCCGATAGCGCCGTGTGGTATGTGCAGGCAATCTTTGCAGGAATATGAGTTCAGAACGCAACGCCCGTTCAGGCTTATCCTGGGGGGACTAGAAGGAAAGATCTATATTGTTCCCAGCGCCGCGATGTTGCTCCCTTTTTCTTTTACAGGCGATGATTTAAAATAATTTGCGTTTGTAAGATAACCAGATCTGGTGTTAAGCTAACTATGCATTCTTTGCTGATAGCTGTTAGCTGACGGCTGCTGGCTGATGGATGATAGGTACTGGTAAACCGGTTTGGAAAGCGCTGAAGCAGATTTGCCAGTTCATTTTGAAAGATTATAGGAGAAATCATCCTTGTTTTGGTAGATCAACACTGCTTTGGACTGGGATTCTGTAAACAATCACTTCTTTAATCAGGAATATATTGGGCTGATGCCACTGCCTGCTGCCAGGAAAAAAACGGTTCTCTGCTGGGTTTTTTCGGTGGACAAGGTAAATCTGCCTGCAGGGTGTAATGAAGTCATTTCATCACCTACCCGAAGATGGGCGATCAGGTACCGGCTTATGAAACCGTTTTCCACTCGTTTTATCAGCACGTTGATATCATTGTGTACGGCTGGCGTGCTGCAAATGGAGTAGGAGCGTCGCTCTTCTTTGCCACTACAATCTTAAAGAAAAGTGAGGAACTGGCCTGGCTGATAGTTAATGGGTTGTCCGTTTTTTTGCTGTAATGTAAGCAGGATGATATCATTTCCTGCTGGTCGTATATTTGTTATGATCAGCCGGAGTGTCTCCATAAGTGCTTGTCGTTAAGCGCAAAGCCCGCATTAACAGATTGCAAAAAGATTGTTTGTAAAAGGCTTTATTCTATATGTTTGCAATATAATATGGTTGCAGCACCGGATCAATATTAAAATTTTGCAAATAAAGAAATTGATGCTTCTCAAATTCAATTCTTATTCCTACCTTAAAACAAAAATTGCTTTATGAATAACAGTTCTAAGGATAACTCAAGAAGGAAGTTCATCCGAAACACATCGATTGCAGCAACAAGCTTATTTATTGTGCCCAGGCATGTATTGGGACGCGGTTTTGTGGCCCCCAGCGACAAGTTAAACATTGGTTCCATAGGCATCGGCGGTAAGGGAGAAAGTGATATTGCCAACTTCTATAAATCTGGCAATGCCAATATAGTAGCCTTATGTGATGTATATGAAGGTGAGGGCCAGAAAAAAACGAGGACCAGGTTTCCCAAGGCTACTTATTATAAGGATTTCCGGGAGATGCTGGATAAGGAGCATAAAAACATTGATGCTGTTTCTGTTTCCGTCCCGGATCACGCGCATGCCGTACCCGCATTTTTAGCCATGCAATTGGGTAAACATGTGTACGTGCAGAAACCAATGACTCATGATATTTACGAAGCCAGGATGTTAACAGAAGCAGCCAGGCGTTATAAAGTGGTTACCCAGATGGGGAACCAGGGTTCATCAGGAGATGGCGTTCGCACTATGCAGGAATGGTATAACGCGGGTTTGATCGGTGACGCGCATACAGTTCGTTGCTGGACCAACCGCCCGGTATGGCCGCAGGGCATTGGCGCACCTACTGCCAAAGAAGAAGTCCCTAAAGAACTTGATTGGAACTTATGGCTTGGGCCGACACAGTTCCAGGATTATCACCAGACTTATGTACCTTTTAGCTGGCGTGGTTTCTGGGCTTTTGGAACGGGTGCATTGGGAGATATGGGTTGTCATATTATTGACCCGGCATTTAAAGTTGTGGGTCTTGGTTACCCGTCTGAAGTTGAATGCAGTGTTGCCGATGTTTATGAAAAAATGTGGACGCCTGCCTATCATCCTGAAAGCTGTCCTGTAGCTTCTTCTATTATCCTTAAATTCCCGGGCAAAAACGGTAAGCCAGACGTTAAACTAACCTGGATGGATGGTAACATTCGTCCTGAACGTCCTGACGAACTGGGCCCTGATGAAAAAATGGGTAATGATGATGGTGGCGCAATAATAGAGGGTACAAAGGGTAAAATGATGTGTGGGTGTTATGGTGCCAACCCTACATTGCTTCCAACTTCAAAAACTAAAGATATAAATGTTCCTAAAACAATAGAAAGAGTACCCGGCGGACAAGAAGGTCACTATGCACAATGGGTTAACGCCAGTATTGCTGGTTATGGTAAAGGTAAAACCAGTTCCAACTTCGATTATGCAGGACCGTTAACTGAAACTGTACTGTTTTCCAACCTGGCATTACGTAGCTGGTACCTGAAAAATTCTTCCGGCAAGTTTGACGGCAGGAAAAAAATACTCTGGGATGCGGAAAAAATGAAAGTGACGAACTTTGACGAAGCCAACCAGTTTATAAAGAGACAGTATCGGGATGGTTATACATTGAAGATGTAATTAGCTATCAGCCGTCAGCTATCAGCTATCAGCAAAGTCTGATTAGTTGAGCTGGTAATCAAGATCTAAAAGAGGGGTATCAATTGGTGCCCCTCTTTTTATTTGTAAATCGCATGTCTAAGAAACTCGGCCGCAGGCCGAAGCTGATAGCTGATAGCTGATAGCTGATAGCTGATAGCTGATAGCTGATAGCTGATAGCTGATAGCTGATAG
>JBBPYM010000305.1:0-8250 GCA_038199905.1 Chitinophagales bacterium
AACAGGTTTGTGTTTGAAGCGAATGCCGGCGTTACAGGATTAAATTACCAGCGGCTTAAAGAGATTTTTTACCCGAATGAAGACTATGATATTATTGAAAAAGAGTTGTTGGAGAACCATTTCAAACCATGTATGGCTTCCCTGGGGTCACTGGTTGCAGGAGATAAAAAACCTGTAATACGCGGTGGTTTTATTTTTCCTACACCGGTAGCGCATGAGTTGAGTCGCAGCAGTTTTGTGTGGGCCACGTTGATGGATATTGCTTTTTCAATTGCAGAAAATTATAAAGTACTAGCAGCGGTATCGGGTCATGATGCGGGGTATATCTGGGCTTGTGGCGGGGGATTGCAGAGCAGCTCCTTGCGCAGCCTGATTGCAGCAGTCACGGGCAATGAGATCCGCGTGAGAGCGGGCTTTCCACAAGCAACGGTGGTCGGTGCAGCAATGCTGTGTAACGAGGCGCTTCATCTTTCGGTGGATATTGAACAGACTGAAGTAGAAGCTTCGCCAGTAGTGCAAGAAGAGGTGGAAAAGTATCAATCTTTATATCAACAGTGGAAAGAGACCCGTGAAAATTTTCGGGCAATCAGTTAACAGGCATGAGCAGTTATTTTATCGGTATCGATATAGGTACTCAAGGAGTAAGGGTTGTACTATTGGATGAGCTTGGCCGGCAGGTGGCAGCGAAGGAGGAAGTGTTTGCGTTAAGCAAAAACTCACGCGAAGAACAGTCGCCTTTGTTATGGTGGCACTGCTGTCAACATTTGATTGGCCTCTTAATGCATGAGGTAAAGGAGATGGTTAGTTTAAAAGAAGTAAAAGCGGTTGCTGTTACTTCAACCTCGGGTACCATCATTCCGTTGGGTAATGATCACAACCCACTGCATCCTGCTATCATGTACAGCGATCCAGGATCAGCAGAAGAAGCGGCGTTATGCAAAGCGATAGCAATGCGTGAAGTAAAGGAAGGGTATACCGCGTTTAATTCCTCCAGCGGGTTGCCGAAAATGCGTTGGTTCCTCAATCGGCATCCCCAGCTAGTTTCCGCGCTTTATAAGTTTATCCATGCTGCTGATTTTATCACCGGCAGGCTGTGTGGAGATTACTCAACTACCGATTATACCAATGCGTTGAAGTCGGGCTATAATATTCATAGCAGTGAATGGCCCTCCTACATTAACGATCAAATTGCCATTGAAAAAAGATGGTTGCAACAGGTAAAACGTTCGGGTGAGCCGTTGGGTACTTTACTGCCGGAACTGGCTACGGAATGGGGTCTGCCGGAAGGCGTCATCGTAACAACCGGCCTTACAGACGGTTGTGCCTCACAGGTAGCTTCGGGAGCGGTGAGTCCCGGCCAATGGAATACAACCATTGGAACAACGATGGTAATAAAAGGGGTGACAAAACATGAATTAATCGATCCTTCGGGTGCTATCTATAATCACCGCCATCCTTCCGGATACTGGATGCCAGGTGGTGCCAGTAACACGGGGGCCGACTGGGTAAGTCATTTTTTTGCGGGGTATGATTTGGCAGAATTGAGCAGGCTGGCAGGCAAACAATTGCCCTCGCACCTCCTGGCCTGGCCATTATTGCAACAGGGAGAAAGGTTTCCTTTTTTTGCACCGGACGCCCGCGGCTTTTGGCCTGAGGGAGATGATGTTGAAAAATTCACGGCTTGCATGGAAGGCGTGGCCTTCATCGAACGATATGCTTATGAGAGAATAGCATTGCTGTCGGGTGAAAAAATCCAGCACATCTTTTCCGCAGGCGGTGGCAGTAACAGCAGTACCTGGTTACGGATCAGGAGCAGTGTTTTGAACTGTGATATTTCGAAAATGAAAAACGTATCCGGTGCCGCGGGTGCAGCTATCCTCGCGGCTTCGCGCACATTTTATAATTCTCTGGAAGAAGCCGCTGGCGCCATGGCGTTGCCTGAGTTAGTAATCGGGCCGGTTGAAGAATTGATACGACCATACGAAGAAAAATACCTGCTTTTTATTGAAACCTTAAGAACAAAGAATATTTTGCAATAATATGCTGACAATATACATGCTCCGTCATGGGGAAACAGCCTGGAATGCCGATAACAATCGCTACTGCGGACGCACCGATATTCCGCTTACTGCCAAAGGTATAACACAGGCTGAAGAAGTGAAGAGACAGCTTGAGGGTATCAGGTTTATCAACGTATATTCATCACCGTTAGACCGCGCATACACAACTGCGTGTATAGCATCCGGCAGGGAAGTAACAAAGGACCAACGTTTAATAGAAGCAAATTTTGGAGCGTGGGAAACGAAAACGAAAGAAGAATTTGTCGTTGAGAATGAAACGCTTTGGCTCAACTGGCTGCAAGATCCGGCTTCGCACCGCGCCGGAGGCACCGGTGAAACCGGGGCTGAAATTGTATCAAGGGTGGATGCGTTTTTTGCTGAACTTCAGCAAACGTTTAAGGAAGGAAATATTATGGTGGTTGCACATAACGGTATTAACCGACTCTACCTCGCATATAAGCTGGGTATGCCATTGAAAAATTATCGCCAATTGGTTCAACAGAATTCATCCATAACATCCTTTACGCTGGACCAGGATGGAACCCTGACACTACAATTGCTCAATTCTAAACTTAGATAAACAATCATGCGTAACTATAGTGCTTGTCCTGTTGTCAATTTTTTCAACCGGCTATTCGCAGATGCACATACTGAACTTTAAAACTGCCGACAGTCTGCAGGTTGCGGCAGCACTTGACAGGAAGTTTAACCACAGAGAACAGCCGGAGTAAAAAGGGAGTGACGCAGAGAGCTATTCTCTGCGTCACTCCCCTTTTTCCTCCGGCTGTTCTCTGTGGTTAAAAAAACGGATTGTACCAACCACTGCGACAATACCATTCACAGGTTATTATGCAGTTTAAAAATCTCAAATAAAGCATATTGGAGAAAGTTATCCACAATTCACTAAAGGTTGAGTCAAACATTTTTAAGCTGTATTTTAATAAATCCCTATCAAGTTTAATACTACGCATTACTTTAATATCAGTTATGAGCCTTTTTCTGCAACCTACGTTATGAAATTACCAAGGGCTATGAATGTAGTGATGATTGTGATAGAATAAGGCTACCTTGAATGAACCAGCATTAAATGAAAATTATAGTATTAAGAAGCAGGGTCAATAGTTCCAAATAAAAGTCAACGACCAGCAACAAATAAATTTCCAAATCAAAACTGCAGTATGATAGTAACAAGGAAGCGACAAGCCAGGAAAGTCATTGATATAAACGAAGCTTCCGATGGCGTTAAGTACTTTTTGCGACTGTTTGTTGCAGGCATCATGCCGAATTCAGTTGTTGCGATAAAAAATATCAAGGAAATCTGTGAGCATCATTTTAAAGGTAATTTCAAACTGCAAATAATAGATATATACCAGCAGCCCGAGCTTGCGATAACTGAACAGATTGTTGTACTTCCGGTGTTAATCATAAAAAGCGCAATACCTGAAATAAGAGTCATTGGTAATCTTTCCGATAGAGGAAAAGTTATAGATATAATTAATTCCCACTGAAAATGTTAGAAGATCTGATTGATGTCTTAAAACAAACGAAAAACCTGGTCGACGATAAAGACAAATTTTACGCCAAGCTGCAAGAGGCGCTGGATATTGTGCAGGCAATTAAGCAGGGCAATATTGATGCTGTTTTTATGGTTAACCATGAAACGGCCAAAGTATTAGTTTCAAAAACCGATGATCAAACCTATAGAAAGTTTATTGAAAACATGCGAGAAGGTGTGGTTACCCTTTTACATGACGGAACAATACTTTATAGTAACAGCAGGTTTGCACAGATAGTTGATACACCGCTTGAAAAAGTTATAGGGAGCAATCTTCGTAACCATATTCCTGTTAAGTATATTGAAACCTTTGAACGGTTTTTTGACGGCTTCCCATTTGATGATACAACGGCAAACATTTCACTTAGCGATCAGGAAGGAGTTGATAAATATTACATAGTATCCTTCCAAATGTTACCACTACAGAACCTTTTGGCCCTTAACATGGTTTGGACGGATATTACAGAACTAACAACTGCCAAGGAGCAATTAATAGACACAAACGAAAAGTTAGAATTAGCTATTAGAGAGAAAATCATATCAGAGACCAAAACCGTTGTCCTCAATAATAAACTGGTGTTGTATATTGAAGAACTCAGGAAGATGGATGTTGAGTTCAAAACTTTCGCGCAGGTTGCATCTCTTGGATTGCAGGAACACCTCAAGATATTGTCTACCTATAGCAGCATACTTGTTCGCGACTACTTTCATACAATGGATCCACAGGGTCGGGGATATGTTAATATTATGATTGACGCCACGGTTCGGATGCATAACATGGTCAATGATATTGTTGAGTATTCAGAGTTATCGCAAAGTATTGCTCAATTCGATACCATTAATCTCCAGCAAATTGTTTCATATATTATTATCAACATGGATGGGTTGCTTCGGTCAACACATGCCCAAATAATTATAAGAAAAGAGTTACCAATTATCGAGGCAAACGGCCCGCAGATGCTTCAACTTTTTCAGAATATATTGGGGAATGCTTTAAAGTTTATTGATCCTGGAACCCAACCTGAAATAAACATCTGGTCTGATATTATTCAAAGTCGCGAATTAAAAACCAGTCACACCCTACAACCCGACCAAAAATTATGCAGAATATATGTCAGCAGTAATGGAATAGGGTTTGACCCGAGGTATAATGATGAAGTATTTGGCATCTTTCAGCGATTAAAAAGTAACCGGGAGCTTCCTGGTACAGGAATAGGACTGGCGATGTGCAAAAGAATCGTTGCACAGCATTACGGCTCAATTACAGCCGAAGGCACACCGGGCAAAGGCTCCCTTATTACTATCATCCTTCCTGTGAGCCAGCAGTTTGAAATTCTTGCTTAAGGGATGCATGTTTACGCTTTCTCACAGCTTCATGGTTTTGGGAACCTCACATGTTGACCCGTTCCTCCGTAACAGGAAGATCATTTACTTGATTATAGTTTCCAACTGCATTGTCGATACATGCGAACTTAAAATATTTCTGGAACGGGGATGTTTTCATGTCCTTTTCTCATAATCGTATGTTTGTGGCTGTGATATAAAAAACAGTTTCAGTTCGTTAGTTCCGAAGTTTGAAAATGTATTACAATTAAAATCTACTAATCCAAAGTACTTGTCCGCCGACGGTTGACAGGAGGAGAACATAAGGGCTAACATCATTATAATAACCCCGATTTTGAGTTTATTTCTTTTCATAAGATCAAAGCTAGTGTGGAACCATAAATCCGGGTATAGCAATTGTATCAAAGTGTAGGTGTTCAGTGTATGAAATGCCTCATTTTTGTGTTGAGCTGATCAGGTAAAATAATGAGTACTTTTACAAAATACGATCATTTCAAAACCAGGTGGCAATGTTACAGGATAAATATGTTACAGCAGACGAAGCGGTCAAGCTTGTTCAATCGGGTAACAGGGTCTTCATTCATGGAAGCGCTGCAACGCCTATTCACTTGTTGAAGGCGCTACAGAACCGCTACCAGGAGTTGAAAGGTGTTGAACTTGTGAGTATAACAACTTTAGGTGAAATAACATTTTATGACCCGAAATACGAAAGCAGTTTCTTCTATAATTCTTTGTTCGTATCGGCAAATACCCGGGCTGTCGCCAACAGCTCTTATGGAGATTACGTGCCAATATTTTTGAGCCAGATTCCCCAGATGTTCCGAAAAAAGATTTTAACCGTTGATGTGGCCCTAATTCAAGTTTCTCCACCGGACCAGCATGGCTATTGTTCCCTTGGCACTTCGGTAGACATTGCCAGGGCTGCTGTTGATATGGCAACTGTGGTTATCGGGCAGGTTAATCCTTTTATGCCAAGAACTCATGGTGATGGATTTCTTCATATCAACCGCATCAATGCATTTGTATGGCATGAATCTCCCTTACCCGAGCTCGATTACTCCTCTAAGGTAGGTGAGTCTATAAGCCGCATTGGTTTAAATGTGGCCAACCTGATCGAAGATGGCGCCACTTTACAATTAGGGATAGGTAATATTCCGGACCAGGTTTTAAAGAATCTTACCCGCCATAAAAATCTCGGATTACATACGGAAATGCTTTCCGATGGGGTGATACCATTAATTCAAAAGGGTATAATTAATAATAGCTTAAAAAAGCTCAACGTCGGACGGTCAGTAACGGGTTTTATGGCGGGTACACGGTTATTATACGATTTTGTGAACGATAATCCCTCAATCAGGGTTATGGACATAGGTTATGTAAACGATACTTCGGTTATAAGGCAAAACCCGAGGGCGACCGCCATAAACAGTGCAATTGAAATAGACCTTACGGGCCAGGTTTGTGCGGACTCAATAGGCACGTATCAATATTCTGGAATTGGAGGGCAAATGGATTTTATGCGTGGAGCTTCACTGTCAGAAAATGGAAAGCCTATCATCGCCCTGCCGTCAATTACTTCCAAAGGGTTGTCACGAATTGTTCCGTTTCTGAAAGAAGG
This sequence comes from Chitinophagales bacterium, assembly GCA_038199905.1. GTDB lineage: Bacteria > Bacteroidota > Bacteroidia > Chitinophagales > Chitinophagaceae > JADCRZ01. The sequence goes on from JBBPYM010000305.1 coordinate 6,578, forward strand.
AGCGGGAGTTGTAACTACACGAGGACATGTTCACTGGGTTGTCACGGAGTTTGGTACGGTAAACCTTTTCGGACAAAACCTTAAACAAAGGGCAAAACAGCTGATTGAAATTGCCCACCCAGATCACCATGAACAATTAGAGCGGTCTTTCTTTGAAAGATTTAAACAAACTATGTGATGATCGCGGAGGTAAAATCATAACATGCAGTTCACCCTGATAAAGCTTGTATGTTTGATGATATTATTTATTCAACGGCACATAAATCGTGAAACCGCAAAAATCGCCGGCACAATTACAGAATCACTGCGAAGTATTGAACTGGTAAAAAGCCTTGGACTTACCTACCCGGAGATCAGGAGAATGCGAGAATATAATAAAAAGGTTGACCCCGATTTGTCGGGCTCTATAGTGCGAAATATTTTTAGATTAGGCACTTTTAGTCAGACCGTGTACACTGAGGGATATGAACGCAGGCGCAACCTTATAGGTTTTCAACAAACGCCTGCTCTTGTTGAATTTAGACTTCGTATGATGCGTGCAGAGACCCTGTTTAAAACCTAAAAGGTTGATCAAAATTGCACACCAACCCAAGTGCAAAACCTTATAGGTTAGCAGGCCAAGCCCGAGCCCGCTCTTGCCTAACCTATCGAGTTAAGAAATGCGTCAAAGCTTGTTATTTCCCTCTATATCGTCATCTGCCACGTAATGGTCGTGTGTTTTCACGGGGGAACTCTTTCCTCTGTTCATTCTCATCTGAAAAACATCAACGAGCAGTGCAAATGCCATTGAGAAATAAATGTAACCTTTGGGTATATGGAACTCGAGCCCTTCCGCGATCAGCGACACACCAATAAGGAGTAAAAAGCTTAAAGCAAGCATTTTGAATGCCGGGTGGTCGTTAACAAATTTGCTGATGGGTTCGGCGGCGACTAACATCACTCCCACGCTTACGACAACCGCGGTGTACATGATCCATAGTTCATCAACCATGCCGACGGCTGTAATGATGCTGTCGATCGAAAAAACCAGGTCAAGGATAAGGATCTGTCCTATTGCGCTGCCAAACGTAGTTACCGTTATATTTTTTGACGTGTCACCGCTTTCGCCTTCCATTTTGTGGTAGACTTCTGTTGCGCTTTTATACAACAAAAAGAGACCCCCGGCTATCAGTATCAGGTCTTTTCCGGAGATGCCCATGGAGAAGATGGTGAAAAGATTGCCTTCCAGTTTCAGTATAAAGGAAATGATGGTTAACAGCAGCAATCGCATGACCATGGCTAATAGTATCCCAATCCGCCTGGCTTTTTTTTGCTGATCAATATGTAAACGGCCGGTAACTATCGAAATAAAAATAATATTGTCAATTCCTAAAACTATCTCTAAAAGTATTAAAGTTGCCAGGGCTATTATTTGTTCCATTTATGTATGTTTGATGACCAATGCAGGTATGGTGACAAATGTAGTTTATAAAGTGTTTAATAAAGCATAAAGCTATCAGCCATCAGCTATCAGCTATCAGCTATCAGCCTTCGTGCCAGGCCTTCGGCCTGTATGGAATGCAAGGTATTCATAATAAAGGGTCGCCATAAGGCCACCCTTTATTATGAATATAATCAACATCTCAAATTTTGAGACGCTGCTGATGGCTGATGGCTGATGGCTGATGGCTGAT
>JBBPYM010000306.1:0-4154 GCA_038199905.1 Chitinophagales bacterium
AAACATTGATTCCCTTTCAGGCGATAACAGTTTTACCATTGTTACTGCGCATCAGCCGAATATCTTTACCGGCTACCTGTACTTTGTTTATAAGATCCTGCATACAATTAAACTCGCAACTTACCTGGCTGTTGAAATGCCTCATTACAAATTTGTTCCCGTGTACTATATGGGAAGTGAAGATGCAGATCTGGACGAGCTGGGAAACATACATTTAAACGGTGACAAAATTGTTTGGGAAACCAAACAAAAAGGGGCGGTGGGGCGGATGAAAAATACCGGTCTTGAAAAGATGATTGAAAGAGTGTCCGGTGAACTGTCAGTATTTCCTTTTGGTGAAGAACTGGTAAATTTTTTAAAAAAATGGTATCTTAACAGCCCTGATATTCAAACAGCCACTTTTAAACTTGTAAATTCATTGTTTGCACATTACGGCTTGATAGTGCTCTTGCCCGATAATCCACGCTTGAAACATTCCATGCAGCCTGTGTTTGAAGATGACCTGTTGAACCAGGCACCTTCTGTGATTGTAGAAAAAACCATTCACAGCCTGGCGCATTATTACAAAGTGCAAGCTAGTCCGCGGGAGATTAACCTGTTTTACCTCAAAGATGATATTCGGGAAAGGATCGTGAAAGAGGGAGACGAATGGAGAGTGGTTGGTACAGAGACCAGGTTTTCAAAACAAGCGTTGCTGAACGAACTCCAGGATTTTCCTGAGCGGTTTAGCCCCAACGTAATTCTCCGGGGAATTTTCCAGGAAACCATTTTACCCAACATTGCGTTTATCGGTGGAGGTGGGGAGATGGCCTATTGGCTGGAACTTAAAGATCTTTTTGATCACTACGATGTACCCTTCCCTGTGCTGCTTCTGCGGAACTCTTTTCTTTTTATAGAGGCCAGGTGGCGGGATAGAATCACCAGCCTCGGATTTAGCATTCATGATATTTTCAAAGAAGAAAGACTTTTAACGGAGGAACTTGTTAAAAGAGAGTCAGTCAAAAAGTTGGATCTTTCTGCCGAGATTAACCAGGTAAAATCTTACTACGATAACTTCCAGCAGCTTGCAACGGCCGTGGATGTTAGTTTAAAAGAACATGTGAACGCCCTCCAGACCAGGGCAGTAAAGCAACTTCATACACTGGAAAAGAAGATGTTAAAAGCTGAAGCACGGAAGTTCAGCGATCAGCAAAAACAAGTGCATTTATTAAAAGACAAGCTATTCCCAAACAATGGCTTGCAGGAAAGAGTGGATAATTTTATGCCTTTTTATGCGAAGTTTGGCAAAGAATTTATCGATGTAATTTATGATCACTCGCCAGCTATCGGCCAGGATTTCGTTGTGCTCGTTGAAAATGATTAAGATGCAAAAGTTTTCGAATGTTTTTCGCGAATTCTTTTCTTACAAAGGCTTACTCTTCCTCTTCCTTCAGCCTCACCTTGAATAAAGAATTCTCACCCTTGTTGTTGCTACTAATCATGTGCAATTTAAGCCGTAGTTCCTTATCTGCCTGTATGCATACTGATTCAATTTTGTGACCCTTAAACTTTTTATCCAGGTCCGACAGATTAAAATATTGATTTATTTTGAAACGTTTCCTACCAATCTTACGAGTTGCATTTTCCACTATCCCCAAATAACTGTCGCCATAAACACCTTCGTTTATTACATTACCTGCGTCTTCGGAAGAAATGGTGGTAATGAACCAATCATTTTTATAAGAGTAGGTAAGGCCTGAGAGTGCGAGGAACTTTCCCGGCTTTTCTTCCAGTTCAATTTTTATAGACAAGATATCAGCCCGGTGCTGATTTTTCCAAAAATCAAGAGAGGTGATAATTATGCGGTTTTCCGGCTGTGTCTTGTTACGTCGGTTGCACAAAATGAGTTTATCATCCATAACAGTAACCGCTTCAATATCCAGTTCCTTAAAACCGGCTTGCTTCAGGCGATCATAAAACACCGAAAGGTCTAGCTCTTCAATAGCCCTTGTATGAAGGTTCATCAAAACAGCTTTATTGCTGCTTGATCCCATTGCGCCTGAACCAATCAACAAAATAAATGGTATCTTATTGATCTGGATGATTGTTGTTGCTCCATATTCCGTTACTGGATCGTTGGCGATCCGGAACGTTTCCGAAGTGAACAGATTAATGGTTTCCTGTATTTTCCAACGCCGGTTCATAACAAAAACATACCTGGCATCATCACCGACCAGGTAAAGATGATCATCGAAAGATTCTATACCAGGACCAGAAGAAAAATCTTGTAAAATCTTAGAGTCCAGAAATTTAATGTTCATATCAGCGTTTCAATTATCAAATTTATTTTCCCAGCCGTTAAGTTTAAGGGTGCCAACTTTTTTCATTACTTCGGTTTCAAGGCCGTTTTTATATGCAATAACTTTTTGTGCTATGGGCTCATTAAAGGCGCCTATTATAGTGGCAGCCAGGATGCCAGCGTTTTTTGAAGCATTAAGTGCTACAGTAGCAACGGGAATACCATTCGGCATTTGTAAGATAGAAAGAATTGAATCCCAGCCATCTATTGAATTAGACGACCGGATCGGTACACCGATAACCGGCAAACTTGTAACGGAAGCTACCATTCCCGGTAAATGAGCGGCTCCGCCAGCGCCGGCAATGATCACAACCAGGCCCCTTGCCTTCGCGGTACTTGCATATTCGATCATGCGATGGGGAGTACGATGCGCGGAAACAATGGTTAATTCAAAATCAACCCCCAACTCTTTTAATATATCAGCAGCACTGCTCATGACCTCCAGATCACTGTCGCTCCCCATAATAATTCCAACAGTAGGGCTCATTACTAAAATGATTTTGAGGTGCAAAGAAAAGACAAAAAAAACAAAGGAACTATTTAGTGCTTAAATGTTATCATTGATTACGGGTATGTATTGATATTAAAATCACTGTTTAACGATGTTTCCATGCAACCTGAGAAGTTCTGTTTCCGACACTTTTGTGTTGTACCGGGCAGCGATCAACCTGTCATAACCTTGTTCGAGACTTATCTGCGCTTCACGTAACTCCAGGTTGGTAGAAATGCCGAGCCTGAACCGCTCCAAAGCTATTTTTACATTCTCCTTTGCCAGCAGAATGTTTTCCTCTTCCAGTATCAGCAACTTTTTGTAGAGCTCATAATTTTTAAATGCATTATTAACCTGCACATCCAACTGCGACAACTGGTTAGAATGAAACACTTCCTGTAGCCTTATATCAAGTTTCGACTGTTTAATCAATCTTCTTGTATTAAAGCCGTTCAGAATTGGCACCGTAACACTTAATCCATAATTCAACCCCCTGTTCTGGTTAAAAAGGGGCGTGAAGGTATTTATAACCTCCGCGTTATTTACCCGCGTAAAATTATAGGCTGAATTAAGGGATACTACTGGTAACAGGTCTGCCTTGTTCTCTTTCAGCACTAATTTTGATATATCGATATTTTTTTTCGCCAACAGCAGTGTCGGGTTATTGATCTCCATTTCATTGCGGATCGTACCCAGTTCAAGACCAGTATTAAAAGGTATGCTGTCGGCTACTTCATAGGATTTCGTAGTAGGGAAGCCAATAAGCTGGTTAAGCTGTTCTTTTAATTGTGCAATAAGTGTCTGCTGGTTCAACTGGGCAGCCCTTTGGGCATTAAGGTCAACTTTTGCTTGTAATAATTCAGGTTTGGCCCCCAGGCCGACGCTGAATTTTTTATCAGCGAGTTTTACCCGTTCGTCGTTTATAGATATCTGTTCTTCTATAGCTTTCAACTGTTGTTTCTGTCGAACGATATTGTAGTAATTATTAATTACGGCAGCCACAGAGGTGACCACCTGTTGTTTAACGGCAAACTCTCCCAATTTTACAAATTCCGCCAGTTTAGCTTTTGTGGCAAACATTCTCAGTCCATCAAATACCCGCCAGTTAAGGTTTACCGACGCTCCCAGGTTGTTCGATTTAATGCCATCCCTTGCTCTGACGCTTCCATCAGAAAGTTTTTGGTTTTGGTTGTTGGAGTTAAAAACGCGGGATGCTGTACCGTTCACCGCCGGCAGAAAAGCGGCCAATGCATACTGATTGTCAATGGCATAAGAGGACGAATCTATCCTTACCATTTCAATATCATAATTATTCTTTAATGCAGC
>JBBPYM010000307.1:0-8465 GCA_038199905.1 Chitinophagales bacterium
CAGGCAAACGTTGACTACGATTTCGAATCCAAGTTCCGTGCATTGATAGGCAAGACCAACCAGTCGCTACAGAAAGAAGTGGAGAATGACTTTCCTCATTTACCATTAGGCTGCACGATCATTTTAGAACGAAAGGCCAGGGAATATATCCTGCAGAATGTTAAAGGAGCGCTTAATTTCAACAAGAACCAGCTGGTTCAAAAAATCCGAAATTACAAACACCAGACCTTGCTGCCGTTAACGATTAATAACTTCCTGCAGTTCTACCATATTCATTTGCGCCTCTTGTATAGTAGGAAACTTAGTTGGAAACGATTGTGTGTAATGGCCGGGGTATTAGATGATTTTTCAAGTATCCATGAAACGGAAATCACGAGGGCCATTCGTTTAAAGTGGCTAGGTGGAAACAGTTATTCTTATTACTCATTCCTATTAAAACTTGCTAACAAAAACTTCAACGTAGATATCTCTTCTCTCACTGAGGATGAGAGAATATTTTGTTTGATGCTACATTATGATGTTTGGCAAGAGTCGCATCAGTTTAGCAATCTGCAGGGGAGCATTACTGCCATTGGCGCCAACCCAATTTTGGTGGGCGAAATTAAAGAAATACTGGAACTGGTTACAGACAAGATTGATTTCGTGGAGAAAGAGATAGATCTTGGATACTCAATGCCGTTGCAAATACATAGCAGGTATTCAAAGGACCAGATTTTAGCTGGCTTTGGATTCAAGATTTTTGGTACGAAGCCATTAGCGATGGAAGGAGTGGTGGAGATTAAATCAAAGAACTCGGAATTGTTATTCATCACTCTAAATAAATCCGTAGCAAATTTTTCGCCGACGGCATTATATGAAGACTTCGCGATCAGTGACACGTTATTTAACTGGCAATCCCAAAATGCCGCGCGTCCGGATAAGGGTAAAGGATTGAGTTATATTGAACACCGGAAACTTGGTAAGAAGATTCTCCTATTCGTCAGGGAACAATCGGAGGATGAATACGGCAATACCATGGGCTTTGTGTTTTTGGGAGAAGCAGATTATGTAGACCATGCGGGTTCGAAGCCGATGACAATTACCTGGAGATTGAGGGAGGAGATGCCTGCATTTATTTGGAAGGATAGTGGGAAGTTGTCTGTGGGGTGAAAGTGGATGCTGCAGAACGGACTGGCGGGGAAATATTTTTGAGTCAACGCATTTTCCAATATCCCTATCTAAGTTTTATGTCGAAACGTCCTTAATATCGTCAATTAATATCACAAATTGACCAGAACATTAAAAGATCGGGAATCATCATGAATGATTGGATTGGTTGTCGCTATGCCTTAAGAAAGTCATTAGATAGTGTTTTCAAAAAAATTCAGGGCTCAAATCAAAAATGGTCATAAATCCTTCGATACTTTTGAATCTGAGGATAAAAAAGTCTTGAGGAAGTAAAGTCCTATGTAATTCAGGTCTATTGTTTGATATATCTGCTGTTGCAGGTTTGATAATTTGCAAAACGTTCATTTGAGAAAGAGTGGGTTCAATTGCCACTGAATGTAGCTGCCAAAAAAGGCTATGTTGTTTGCAAAGTTACTGTGAATCAGTAAATAAGAAAGTTCTTAATGACTCATACTATTTGTTTACCACGGACGAAGGAGAAAGTCGGAACGGCGAAATCGTTTTGGTAGAATTATTCTAATAACCGCACATTCCATGACATATTTTAGCAAATTACTTGCGATCTGTAATCAAATCTCCGCTGTCTCAGTCAAAGTTTTAGACGAATTTCTTTTATACTACTCCGCCGAACGGGAGGGTCTGGACAATGAAATGGATCAACGCCTCCGGCGCTTCAAACACGTGATAAAGGAATTTGACAAAAGCTGGATCAACATGATCAAGGCGCAATATATTGGGCACCGGATTTTTAAAAAGAACGGGTTTATAAAAAAATACCTTCAACATGCTGCCATAAAAGAATTGCTGCCTGAACAGCAAAGCTTTCTCAGGCAGCAGTCTGCAACGCCATGGAGATATTCATTTAGCACCATTACCGGCAATCCGCAAAAGGATTTTTACCAAATGGAAGATGCTTTCACCGGGGAAGCCTACCTGACATATTCTCCTTCGATTTCAAAAATTCTCTCGGACGGATCGGTGTCTCTTTGGTTTAACCTGATAGGATTCAATGGCTCCTGCTGGCAATCTTATGGGCCTGTCACCAGCTTTGCCGGCTTCCATCCGGATGATATTTTCTTTTTTGCCACAGAATTGAATCCGGCGATTGAAACGGACGAAGATCTGACAGCAGATATTGAAAACAATCCAATTCCCTACCTGATGCTGATGAGTGGTTCCCAGTATCCGTTTATCTTTCATGGTAAAGATGAAATGCTGCAGGTTTTTGCCAGGCACTCCCTCGCATCTTTTGATAGCGGCAAACTAAAAAAAGATTTCAAAACGGAGTATGCCAAGGGCTTTTACCGTATAAGTCATGGCATCTGGAGCGATCACCCACATTTTGCCGAGGCGTATTATGCGGAAGAGCAGCAACTACTACTGCTCAGTGCGCTGACCGACCGTGGTTTTCAAGTGTTGGTCGCAGCCTTAAATAAGCATGGCTTCGGACTGCCCGCAGAGCCGGATATCCGCGTACATTTACCTATGCTTCAAAGCACCAGGTTTATTCTTGGAAAGGAAATCAACCTGAATCCTTATGCGGAAATATTCGAAATTGAACCGGAACCGGCAGTTAAGGAAGAAATAGATAAGCTTAACCGGCTTCTTGCGTTGGCGCTTCCTGTAATCAATGCGGGCCGGGAACCGGACATTCAAGCACTCGCGAAAGAAGCCGGGGTGGATGAGGCAACGGCGCGGGAACTCCTCAATCAAACTATGGGTAGAATCAATAAATAGTAGATAAAATTCCAGACCTGGTGAGCAATGCAGTTGCTCAGGGTGCTGGTGCTTTGACAATGTCAGACATCTTGTTGCAGAAATATTTTGTCATGGGTTGCAGGATTGAGAATTTTAAATGACATGCGCCGTTTTAACTACAGTGCCGGCAACATAGCAGGCTTTGGGATCGTGTATCCCGGTTATGATCGGGGACCATTGTTTGGAGGTAACGCGCAGTACACAGGCGGAGCCAAAACAGATCCCAGGTATTGGATGCGCCGTTGGAGTTTACCTACAACGCTGGAACTGAATTATAACCTCACAAGCGCACTTGCGATAAATGCTAACGCAACTGCTCCAAACATCTGGAGCATGCCCGTGTGGTGGGATTGCGCAACAGATGCTGAATATAGCGTCTACCTTATAAAATAATCTAAACTGATACAATATAGAAGGCCGCATCAAAATTAATTTTGGTGCAGCCTTTTTGTTTTCTGTGAGGACTCTGCGCTTCCTCTTTGCGGTTAAAAAAATGCCTATCCAAAAACAGTTCCAAGACAACCAAAGCTGCAAAGAATTGTTTATAACGAAACAGAATGAAAAACAATGAATAATCTCAAAAGATGTTTACTTAATTTTAACCATTAAACTTTTGAAACTATAAAAATATGGATGACAATACAGATGAAAGCATACTAGCCGACGTAAACAGTCCTAGTGTGGCAACCCAGTGCCCGTTTTTAAATGGAGTGCTAAAACAAAGTGCAGGAAGCGGCACAAGAAACCGCGACTGGTGGCCAAACCAGTTGCGATTGAATATCCTACGCCAAAACTCATCACTTTCCAACCCGATGGGCGAGACATTTAACTATGCCGAAGCGTTTAAAAGCCTGGATCTTAATGCCGTAAAAAATGACATCTTTAACCTGATGACCCAATCACAGGAATGGTGGCCGGCGGATTATGGCCATTACGGCCCGTTCTTTATCCGGATGGCCTGGCACAGCGCCGGCACTTACCGGATCTTTGATGGCAGAGGAGGCGCGGGCTTTGGTACCCAACGCTTTGCCCCGCTTAACAGCTGGCCCGACAATGCAAGCCTGGATAAGGCACGTCTATTACTCTGGCCGATTAAAAAGAAATATGGCAAGAAGCTTTCCTGGGCAGACCTGCTTATACTCGCCGGCAACTGTGCCCTTGAATCGATGGGCTTAAAACCTTTCGGTTTCGGCGGTGGACGTGCAGATGTATGGGAAGCAGCAGAGGATGTTTATTGGGGCTCTGAAAAGGAATGGTTAGGTGACGAGCGCTATACAACAGAACGGGAATTGGAAAATCCACTTGCCAACGTTCAAATGGGTTTGATCTATGTAAACCCTGAGGGCCCTAACGGTCACCCTGATCCGCTTGGATCTGCAAGGGACATCCGGGAGACTTTTGGCCGCATGGCAATGAATGACTACGAAACAGTAGCGCTTATTGCGGGCGGACACACTTTTGGTAAAACCCACGGAGCGGCCGAACCGGCACTTTATGTAGGCCGTGAACCTGCTGCAGCAGGTATCGAGGAGCAGGGACTGGGCTGGAAAAATTCATTCGGTACAGGCAAGGGCGGAGATACCATTACCAGCGGCATCGAGGGAGCGTGGACCTCCACCCCCACACAATGGAGCAACAGTTATTTCGACAACCTGTTTGGTTTCGACTGGGAATTGACAAAGGGGCCTGGTGGGGCCAACCAATGGAAGCCAAAAGATAACGCAGGCGCAGATACAATACCTGATGCGCACAACCCGGCAAAACGCCACGCGCCCTTTATGCTTACATCAGATATTGCCTTGAAAGAAGATCCCGCCTATGAGAAAGTTTCAAGATATTTCCATGAGCATCCGGAAGAATTTGCAGATGCTTTTGCCCGCGCCTGGTTTAAGCTGACACACCGCGATATGGGCCCACGCGCCCGCTATCTCGGTCCGGAAGTGCCTGATGAAGTACTGATCTGGCAGGATTACATACCTGAGCTTACTTATAAATTGATTGACGAAAACGACATAACAGCATTAAAAAGTAAGATAGTCAATTCAGGACTCACTATTCCTGAGCTGGTGTCAACAGCCTGGGCATCGGCATCAACCTTCCGTGGTTCAGATAAACGCGGCGGCGCTAATGGCGCACGCATTCGTCTTGCTCCACAGAAGGATTGGGAAGCAAACAACCCTACCCGGTTGGCCAAAGTTTTGTCAATACTTGAAGGTATTCGGGATGAATTTAACCATGCACAATCCGACGGCAAGGGTGTTTCAACCGCAGATCTGATCGTTTTGGGTGGATCGGCAGGCATTGAAATGGCGGCGAAAAACGCTGGTAAAGAGGTAATCGTACCCTTTACACCTGGCCGTGCCGATTCCTTCCAGGAGCAAACAGAAATTGAATCTTTTGAGCCACTTGAGCCAGGCGCAGATGGTTTCCGCAATTACCTTAAGGCACATCACATAAGCGCTTCAGAAGGAATGCTGGTTGACAAGGCGCAACTGCTTACGCTCACGGCCCCTGAAATGACTGTACTTATTGGCGGCATGCGTGTACTCAACGCTAATTTCGACCAGTCGCAGCATGGCGTATTCACCAAAAATCCTGGTGCACTTACCAATGACTTTTTTGTAAACCTGCTTGATATGTCCACCACATGGAAGGCTACTTCGGACGCCCAACTAATATTTACAGGCTCCGACCGGAATACTGGTGAGATCAAATGGACCGGTACCCGTGCCGATCTAATTATCGGTTCAAACTCCGAGCTCCGGGCAATAGCTGAAGTGTATGCTTGTGACGACGCTTCGGAAAAGTTCGTACAGGACTTCGTGGCAGCATGGACAAAAGTGATGAACCTTGACCGGTTCGATCTTGCTTTGAATTAAGCTACGCAAATAGATATTTTAAAAAAAAAGGTGGCCGTTTACATGGCCACCTTTTTTCGTTTGTAGCAACTTTAAATAATAATATTCTGGAAGAACGTCGGTTGTAAATTGTTGGAAGCAGGTCTCCTTATCAATACCCGGCGTCATTCAGTTATTTAAATAATTGTTCCGCCTTCACCAAAGATTCCGGTTTGCCTACATCTATGAAAGTAGCATCACCAAAATCAAATCCGGTGATGTTATGCGTTTTGGATAACGCAAGGTAAAGATCTACCATGCTGAACTTTCCCTGCATTGTAACAAGGGGAAAAATAGCAGGGTTAATTACATGAATGCCACTGAAAGCCATCTGGTGATCTTTGGCTACAGTCCTGGTTCGTTTTTCTTGCCCCGACAAAACGTTTTTCCAGCCGCATAGACTATTATCTTCATCAAACAAGAAATAGCGGGAAGTATTCCTGTTGGATACTGCGAGGGTGGCAAGGGCTTCGTGCTCCAAATGGGAATCGATCATTTTTCGCAGGTCCATGTCCGTTAGTACATCTGAATTCATGAGCACAAAATCACCTTTGTCAAAATACCAGGCTGCTTTATGAAGTCCGCCTCCTGTTTCCAGAACAGTATCTGTTTCATCAGATAGGGTGATAACACTTCCCCAACTGTTGTTGATCTCTATTGCATCCCTTATCTGTTCCGCGAAATGATGTACGTTAACAATCACCTCGCTAATGCCAAACCGCTGGAGGTATTCTATGTTTCTTTGCAATAGCGGTTTTCCATTCACTACAGCGAGGGCCTTGGGGTGATGATCTGTCCACGGTTTGAGTCTTGTTCCCAAACCCGCAGCCAGTATCATTGCTTTACCTGGGTATGATCTGTGAGCCGGGGACTCGGGTGTTAAAGGTTCCAAATTTTATGCAAGCGTTTTCTGTTTAATAATTTCTTGAAAAGTCAGGGTGAATACCTGCTTCACTTTAGTTTGACATACTAGTTGACCCAGTTTTTTCCATCTTGTATCATGTGACTTACAGTTGTTTTTACGGCGAATTTATTACGTAAATGCCTGGCCAGTTCATCTGCTGCATATACGCTGCGATGCTGACCTCCTGTACAACCAAAGCTCACCATAAGGTTTTTAAAACCACGATTGATATAATCTTCTACAGAGATATCGACGAGGTTACAAACACTCGTCATAAAATCCGGCATTTTGGTTTGTTGTTCCAGGAAATCCTTAACCGGTTTATCGCGGCCCGTGAGTTTCTTAAATACTTCTACCCGTCCAGGATTCAGTATGCCCCTGCAGTCGAAGACGAATCCACCGCCGTTTTCCGTCTCGTCCTCAGGTTGATCTTTTTTGTAGGAAAAACTGCTGACGCGCACCACCAGTGGTGTGTCGGCAGTCGCCTGCACAGGTGTGTACCGCTCAACAATGTCATCTTCAACAATTAAAGACAGCAACCTGTCGAATTCAGGCAGTGTGATGCCTACTCTTTTATTCTGAATAAACCATTTAAGGTTCCTCAATGCGAGTGGAATGCTTACCAGGAAATGAGCCTTTCTTTCAAAAAGCCCCCTGAAGCCGTATGCGCCAAGCACCTGCAGTAAACGAATCAGCACATAACCATGATACTGGCTTATGAAGTTGTTCCTGTCAACCGGTTTTTCCAACAACTCATCTATGTAGGACATGTAATCATCCAGCAGGCTTGTTTTCCACTCATCACTTAGCTCTGCTTTGGCCTGCCATAACAAGGACGCCACATCATACTGCAGAGCACCCTTCATTCCTCCCTGGTAGTCTATAAAATATACCTGGCCATTCTTTATCATCACATTCCGGCTTTGAAAATCGCGGAACATAAAATGTTTGTACCCGGTGTGCGTGAGATAGTTGCTCAGGGCATCGAAATCATCCAGCAAGGCTTGTTTATCGTAAGGCAACTTTAAAGTGTCGAGCAGATAATATTTAAAATATAACAGGTCGCTGAGTATGGTCTGTTTACCGAATTCTTTGGCGGTGAGGCATAAGTCGTAATCGACAGATTCGCCACCAACGATCTGCATATGGGCAAGCTTCCTGAGGCTTTGCTGGAACAACCCGTAAACGTAATCACTGTGACCGTTTTTCTCCAGCTCACTCAATAACGATGTATTGCCGAAGTCTTCCTGGATATAAATAGTGGTGTCATCATTAACAGCAAATATCTCCGGCACCGGCGCGCCACTTTCTCTAAACTGCCTGCTGAATTCTACAAAAGTGATGGTCTCCTTTTTATTCAAATTATAGGTGGCAATATAATTCTGGCCGGGAGAAAATATCCTGAAATAGATTCTGTCACTGCCAGATTGAGGCAGTTTTTCCACCAGGCTTACCTCGGCCTTATTAAAAGTCGAAAACAAATCTTTAATCTCCTGGATAACTGCTTGCACTTAAAAAATTTTTGAGCGGTAAATGTATTGAAATTTGATCATGATTGGGCCACGAAGACACGAAGGCACTAAGAAACACGAGAATCCTCTTGGTGCCATGAATGGATAAAAAAGGTTTATCCAAGGGCTTCCAAAGATCCAGCCCGTCTCTGTGGGAATTCTTTTTTAACCACAAGGCATACAAGGGAGGCACAAAGGGCACTATGGCACCCTGATGACTTTCGGAAA
>JBBPYM010000308.1:0-2900 GCA_038199905.1 Chitinophagales bacterium
ATTTGTTTTTATTAGTGTTCATGCAGAAAGCCTTACACCTTCAAATGTTCCTTCTATATTTCCACCTGATTGGATTTTGAAGGGAAAGGTTGTCGATGAAAACAGTAACCCTGTTGCGGGTGCTTCTGTAGAGATAAAAGGGACAACCAGAGGCACCACAACCGATCAGACTGGTTCTTTTTCATTATCCGTCAATAACGATGAAGTGATTGAAATAAATTCGCTCGGTTTTAAAACCAGAGTTATGCAGGTTGGAGAAGAAGGGGCGGGGCCACTAACTATCAGGTTAGAACGTGATGAAGCTGCTATGAGTATGAATGAAGTAGTTATAATTGGTTACGGAACAGCCAGGAAAAGGGATCTTACGGGCTCCATAGTTTCCCTGAAACCATCTTTAAGTGAAGCAGCAACTGCTGGTTCGTTCGATAATTTGTTAGATGGAAAGGTAGCTGGAGTCAGTATCGCCTCTTTTGGATCAACCCCCGGATCAGGCGCTTCTATAATAATCCGTGGCGCGAATTCACTTACAGGTGAAAGTCAGCCGTTATATGTTATAGATAATGTTCCGCAAGCATCTACAGGTCAAAACATGAGAAATGCTTCCGGTGATTTTCAGATACCTCAGAACCCGTTAGCCTCCATTAATCCTAATGATATTGAAGATATTCAAATTTTGAAAGATGCTTCCGCAACAGCCATTTATGGCTCAAGAGGGGCAAACGGAGTAATATTGATCACAACAAAAAAAGGAAAAAAGGGCAAACCGAAAATTACAGCAGGTGCTAATTTTACAATTGCTCAACCCACAGACCTTATTGAAGTAATGAATCTTAAAGAATATGCTCAATATCTAAATGAAAAAAATCCTGTAGATCCTCGCTTTGATATTAAGGGAAACGAGGTAAGCTACAACTTTCAATATGAGGATTCATTGGGAAATTTAATAACTACAACAAAACCTATACCTGACAGAAACTGGTTAAAGGAGGCATTAAGAACTGCGGTCTCAAAAGATGTTAGAATTAATATCAACGGCGGCGGCGAAAATGTGCGCTATCTATTTTCTTCTACTTACCGCGATGTGCAAGGTGTTGTACAGAATACAGGCTTAAAGCATGGAGATTTACGGTTAAACCTCGGTGTTGACTTATCAAAAAAAGTTACCGTTAATCTCAATTTAAGTGGTTACCTGAGATCGAATAATATGATGCCTGGTGGAAATGCAACTGGCAGAACTACAGGTGCTATAATTCCTACAGCAATAAATTCACAGCCGTTTATTTTACCCGATAACGATACCAGGCTTACTGAAGACAACCGGGTAACCGTATTTGGCTGGATCAATGATTATGAAGATTTGATATTTGACTATAAAATTTCTGCTTCTGCAGACATCACCTATAAATTTATAAAAAACTGGAGTTATGTTTTGCGCACAGGAGGAAATCTCAATAATACTGAAAGAGATAACTGGTACGGTATCGGAGTCTTTCAAGGATTTTTGAATAATGGAATGCTGTCCCAGAATACGCTAAGAAATAATAATTATAATGTAGAAAATCTTATCAACTTTAATAAAACATACAATATGGTAAATGTTTCTGCAACAACGGGAATTACTTACGATGCTTATAGTTGGTTAAATACGAGTGTGGTGGGTAAACAGTTCCCAATGTATGTTCTAAGAGAAAATGGCCTACATACCGCCAATGATATTTCCGTTCAAAATCCTGATCAAAGAGATTATCAATTGCTCTCTTACCTGGGAAGACTGAACCTCTCTTTTTATAATGGGAAATATATCGTTACAGGAACTTTCCGGTCAGATGGTACGAGCAAATTTACCAAAAGTAAAAGATGGGGGTATTTTCCTTCCGTTGCTTTGGCCTGGAATGCGAAACAAGAAACTCTTTTTGATAAGGCTGACTGGTTATCACAATTTAAAGTGCGCGCCGGATACGGTGTTACGGGCAGCCAGAATATTTCTCCCTACACCAGTGTTTTTCAATATGTCTCTGGTCCTGGTTATGCCAATCCCTCAGGAGAAATTATACAAGGTTTAGGAGTTGCAGTAAACAATCCTAATTTGATCTGGGAAACCACTTCCTCCTTCAACGGTGGAATCGATTTTGGCTTTTTAAATCAGAGGATTACCGGTTCACTTGACATCTACACTAAAAATACTAAGGATCTTTTGTTGGACTTTACTTTGCCTGCTTCAACGTCTTTCAACACCCTTACCGTAAACAATGGGGAAGTGTCCAATAAAGGTGTAGAGTTAATGCTTAACGGAGATGTAATTAAAACCCGGGATTTTGCCTGGAGCATTGGTGGAAATATTGCATTTAATAAAGCACGTATTGAAAAGCTTGGTGTAACAGAAGGTACATTCGCTTCCCTGGGTAAAATTAAAGCATTCTACGGCAGTTCAGCAGGTGATCACTTTGGCTCTCCTAATATTTTTATTGAAAAAGAGGCTCCCGGTTTGTTTTATGGATTCAAAACCAATGGTATTGTTCAAACTTCCGATGCTTCTGATTATAAAGTTGCTGCGCCTTTTACGAATAGCAATACGCCAGGGAATTTAAGGGTTGCCGATGTGAATGAGGATGGTGTTGTAGACATTAACGATAGAACAATTATTGGTGATCCTAATCCGGATTATACCTACGGGTTCCAAACCAATTTACAATACAAAGGCGTACGTCTTGCAGCGTCTTTCACCGGAGTGAAAGGGGGGGACATTTTTAATGCCGATCAGCGTTACCTAAACATTGCCGCTTATCAGCAAGGAGATAAAAATCTTCGGCCTGAGGCTGTTGCTAATGCATGGAGACAAGACAATCAGTCTAACACCTTTCCATCCTTTGCAAGCAATATTGTAAACGGCTATATTTACG
>JBBPYM010000309.1:0-9521 GCA_038199905.1 Chitinophagales bacterium
ATAATTAACGGTTTAAAAGAAAGTATTCTCTGGGCATTCCTGCTGATTGCATTGTGCATGCTATATTTGTTTAGATCGCTAAGGGTACTTGTATGTTCACTAATCCCGAATATTATCCCGCTTGTGATCACAGCAGGCGTCATGGGCTGGGCCGGGGTTCGGCTGAAACCATCCACCGTACTGGTGTTTAGCGTAGCGCTTGGAATTGCGATAGATATCACCATTCGTTTTTTGGTCAATTACAAACAAGTTCAAAAAAGTTCTAACAAGGATGTACAACATGTGGTAATTGATACCATTCATACAACTGGCATCAGCATAATTTATACTTCACTTGTTTTGATTGCCGGATTTATCATTTTTGTTTTCAGCGGTTTTGGTGGAACCCAATCACTGGGATGGCTCACATCATTAACACTGGTTATAGCCACCTTAACTAATCTCACTCTTCTTCCTGCCCTTCTTATTTCCCTTATGCCAGCCAACCAAAAAGGGACTCTTAAAATCAAAAAGGATTTTAAAGCTTAATATATAAAATTAAATAAGTCTATGTGTCGGGGGTTATAATTTACACACCATAGCAGCTGAATAATCAAGTCCTCTATTGTTTGGCCATTTGCGAACTGCGAATTTATCCCTGGTAAATTAGTAGTGCAAAATCCTTAAGAGTCAAAAATTATGTGTAGCTAACCCTGATTGATCGCTTACTGTTTAATTTTCAAATCCACCTTACTCGGAAAGAAAAAGGCATTTGAAATGACAAATACTTTTTTTCTTTTTGTATTATTTTAAGACTTCCTCCAGTTTTTTCTCCAGGTCGAAACCTCTTAGGTTTTCTGCAATTACTTTTCCCTGTGGATCAATAAGTACATTATAGGGGATCCCTTCAAACTTGTAGATCTCAACAGCTTTGCTATTCCAGTATAATAAATCGCTAACCTGTGACCAGGCCAATTGGTCATCATTAATTGCCTTTTGCCAACCTTCTTTGTCTTTGTCAAGCGACACGCCCAGGATTGTGAAGTTCTTATTCTTATACATGTTAAAGGCCTTCACCAAGTTAGGGTTTTCCTGCCGACAAGGGCCGCACCAGCTAGCCCAAAAGTCAACAAGCAGGTATTTTCCACGGAAAGAAGATATCGATAAGATATTGCCTGCCGGTGTTGGCATAGCAAGTTCCGGAGCCTGTTTGCCTACCCATCCCCCCTCCTGTTTTGCTGTTTCCTGCGCGGCTGCTTGTGCCTTTTGTTGCTCGTAGTTGATCTTTAAATTTCTTAGAACCTGGTGCTCAGGAAATTTTTTCACCATCTGGGTAAGCGATTTATCAAAATCATCCTGCAGGAACGACCTTGATGACCACCCAAGCGCAAATAATCCCAATGCAGGGTGTTCCGTTCGGTTTATAAAACCCTGCAGGTACATATTAAGATCTTTTAATGAACCGTTCTTTTTTTCAGTGGCAATGATAACCACGCTGTCTGAAGCTGACAATTGCTTTAAACTGTCTAGTTGTGCAAAAGCTTTGTTGACTTCGAAGGTTTTTTCGCTGTATTGCTTGATGAAGTCTTTCAGTTGATTACTTGCATCCGATCCCTTGACCGTGTAATAATTATCTATTTTGCTGAGATCTATATCCACCTCTATTTTTTTCTCATCATTGATCAACAATAATAACGGGCCATTTTCTACTGCTAACTGAAAGATCGATTCTTCTTTAGCGTTACCCTTAAGGACCACTGTTCCTTCTTTTCCATTTAATGAAGAGGAATCTAAAATCACAGGTGTCATTTCACCGCCGTATGGAATTTCTTCCAGTAATATTTTTGTGGTTTTTACCGTTGTTCCAGGTTGTTCCCTGCCCATGCTATCCAGGGGAAGCATTTTGTCAAAATTTTTGTAGTGTACAGTAACAGTAAAATCATCCTTAACTTTTTCTGAACATCGGGCAAACAACAATGCAACTATCAGGAAGTTACATGAATAGAAAATTTTTATTAACAACTGCATATTCTTTCTTTTATAATGGCAAATAATCAATGCGCTAGTTTTTTAGTTAGTAATTGTGTGGCAATTTTAGGATCAGCTTTGCCTTTTGAGACCTTTTTTACTTCTCCCATGAAGAGGCCGATCAGGCCCTTTTTCCCTTTCCTGTATTCATCTACTTTGTCAGGCATCTTTGCGAGTACTTCATCAATCCAGGTTTCAATAGAATCCTGATCTGAATCCTGCAACAAGTTAAGGTCTGTAGCTACCTGTAGGGGAGTTTTGGAAGAATCAGTAAGCAATACCGGGAAAATTCTTGAAGACGCGACAGAAAAATTGACTTTACCGCTTTGTACCAGTTCAATCAATTCAGACAACACAGGGGCTTGAACCGGTAAATCTGTGATAGAAATGTTGTGATCGTTAAGATAAGATCTTACCGGACCCAATAACCAGTTGGCGGCTGATTTAAAATGCCTGGTGTGTTGTAGCAGCAATTCAAAAAAGTCTGTTGTTTCTTTGTCATCGCAAATAAGCCTGGCATCATATTCAGGCAGGTTACAATCCTGGATGTATTTTTTAACCAATTCTTCAGGCAGAGCTGGCATCGTTTGGCGAATACTGTCTACCATTTCTTCAGTAACAATGAATGGGGGAAGATCCGGATCAGGGAAATACCGGTAGTCGTTTGCATCTTCTTTACTGCGGAGGGCAAAAGTAGAATCATCAGATGCGTCAAAACTGCGTGTTTGCTGTACAACAGTGCCACCGTTTTCAACCAATTCAATCATGCGTTTGATCTCATAGTCGATCGCTTTTTTCACATTTCGGATAGAGTTGAGGTTTTTTACCTCCACCCTGGTTCCCAGCGCTGTTTCTCCTTTCAGTCGAATGGAGATATTGGCGTCACATCTCATGCTGCCTTCTTCCATATTTCCATCACAAACCTGCAGGTAACGAACCATTTTTCGAAGTTCGGTAACATAGGCATAGGCTTCTTCGCTTGTATGCATATCAGGCTCAGTGACGATCTCAATTAAGGGAACACCCGCACGGTTATAATCAATACTGGTATTCTGATCATCCGCCTCATGCAAGCTTTTGCCCGCATCTTCTTCCAGGTGTATCCTGTTCAACTTAACATCTCTTTCGTTGCCAGCAATGCGAATCTTTACATGGCCATTTTTGCAAATAGGGGTGGTGTGCTGTGTTATCTGGTAACCCTTTGGCAAATCCGGGTAAAAATAATTTTTGCGGGCGAAATAATTGGTTCCTTCAATTTCGCAACCGCAGGCAATACCCACTTTGATAGCGTACTCTACTGCTTTTTTATTGAGTTTTGGAAGTGTTCCCGGATAACCCAGGGTAATAGGACTGATATGCGTGTTGGCCTCAGCACCGAAGGCGGCGCTGTCCCCGGAAAACAACTTACTATTGGTAAGCAGCTGCGCATGAACTTCAAGCCCGATTACAGCCTCGTATTGATCATAATTTATACCTGACATTCTGAATTTTTGGTAATAATCTAAAAACTGAAAAATACCCTTACAAAGAGAGCCCGTGCAAAAATAGTTTTTTCGCGTGTGATTCCGGCTTCTTCCTTTACGAGAGGTAAATTATCAGCTATCAGACAAAAAAAGGCTGTCGCAATACAGCAATCGCGATAGTTCATTTCCTAACAAATTACACCTTTTACAGGTTTGCCGTTTTCAGCTTCTTAGGTATTTTAATTTCGAGTTCATGGGCTTTGCCGTTGCGATTCAATTTAATTTTTAAAGGAGATTTATCTCGGGCTTCCCTGGCAGCTTCCGCCAGCTCAGGCGCACTGTTTACCGCTTTACCGTTAAATTCCGTGATAATATCTCCCTCTTTCACGCCTGCTTTTTCCGCATTTGATCTTTCATCAATATCCAATACTTTCACCCCCTTTCCATCTTCGGTATCCTGGGCTTTTATGCCAAGTCGGGGGCTTTGGCCACGAATAATACTTCCATAACCCTCCACCCCTGGCATTGATAAGTTCAGGTCTGAAAAGTCAAAATTTTGGCTATAAGAATTGGCTGATTTGTTTTTTGCCAATGTTACGGTAACTTTCTGCTCTTTTTTATCCCTTTTATAGGTTACAACTGCTTTAGCTTCTGGTTTCAATTTCCCAATTACTTTGATCAGGTCATCTGGTGTTGTGATAACATTTTCATCAATGTTTGTTATCACATCATTTTCTTTCAAACCAGCTTTTTCTGCGGGGCTATCCTTTGTTACTTTGGTTATTTTCGCGCCTTCGTCATGTTTCTCCATAGCAACGCCCAGAACAGCCTTGTTTGGAGCGAACTTATAATTGAAAGCAAGGTTCTTATTCAAAAACAACGTGTCGCGAAAAGGTGATCTGGGCATCGATAAAACCATTGGCCCCATCCTTCTTTTTCTTATCACTATCCCTTCCTCGTTGAAGTCTGACAGCGGCTTACCATTAACGAGTACATCTGCACCTTTAATTTCAATGGTTAATTTAGTGTCCTTATCCCCTTTTTTCATGATTATTATCTCTTCATTATCATTCAACTTCTGCCGTTCTCTATCATCCTGCGCTTTCGCACCTGTGCTGACCACAACACATATGGCAGAGATTACGACCACGTTAAAAAAATGCTTCATAATGAACTTGTTTTACAATTATAAAATAACTACGTTGAGTTTCGTAGTTCAAATATAGACACTTTTAATTCAAATACGAAAGATTTCGGAGAATGATTTTTCATGTGGCCTGCAATCACCAATGACCCTTGTGAAGTTGAAAAAGGTGGCGCTGTCATACTCAATTCCCAGCCCCCAGGTACATGCTACGGTCACTGCCCAATGACCATTTTAATGTAGGTTTGTGCGCCCGGTATCATTAATGTTGAACTGTTAAAATATCGCATCCTGGGAAACGGTTATGAACGACTAATTGTTTATGATTACTTATCTTGCCTAAACAACATTTTTCATTAACCATAATTGATGATTGATTCTCTGGGGTGTAGGATATGAAAAAGATAAAATATTTCTATAATACCAATACGCTACGATACGAAAAACTGGAGACGCCTCTTCGGGTTAAATTACTTCGCGTTTTA
Source organism: Chitinophagales bacterium (assembly GCA_038199905.1). GTDB lineage: Bacteria > Bacteroidota > Bacteroidia > Chitinophagales > Chitinophagaceae > JADCRZ01. The sequence goes on from JBBPYM010000309.1 coordinate 5,100, forward strand.
AGTTTCCTTGCCACTTCTATAGTTACGTCACTAATCATCGTTGCTGTAGCTTTCCGTTATATAGATTCTCCGAAAGAGAAATTGCTTAGGCAGCAGTATGAAGCGGCACATGAAAAGCTCGATGTACTTAATAGCCATGTAAAAAAGCTCCAGGGCCAGATGGCCGAGTTGGAAAAACGTGATAATGATGTTTACCGGGCAATTTTTGAGGCTAATCCCATTCCGGACAGCGCGCGCGCCAAAGCCATGGAAAACCAGAAGGAGATTTTGTTGGTTCAGAAAATGGGACAAAACGATCTCGCAAATTCAATTGGTTCAACGATCAACGACATTGCCAAACGGATGGCCTTCCAGGACAAATCATTTTCGGAACTGCAGGGATTTATTAAGAACAAAGAAGTTTTACTTGCCAGTACCCCGGCTATTCAACCAGTTTCAAACAAGGACCTTAACCGAATTGCATCAGGCTTTGGCTACCGCATAGACCCTGTTTATAAAACTGTTAAGATGCATGCCGGGCTTGATTTTGCAGCCCCCCAGGGAACGCCTATTTATGCCACAGCCAATGGTACAATCACCACAGCGGGTAATACTGGCGATGGTTACGGGAACCATGTAGTAGTGGATCACGGTTATGGTTACGAAACATTATACGGGCACATGTACAAGGTAAAGGTGAGGAACGGCCAACGGGTAAAACGTGGTGAAATAATCGGTTATGTTGGTAGTACGGGTAAGTCCACCGGGCCGCATTGCCATTATGAAGTACACAAAAATGACCGCGCGCTCGATCCCGTCTATTTCTTCTATAATGACATGACCCCTGAACAATTTGACCGCTTGTTAAAGATGGCAGCAGCGAGCAACCAGAGCCTGGATTAATAAGTAAAAGTACCTTTTAACTAATATATTTACCGTTAGGGCACCAACAAGTGTTTAGCTGTTTAAACGCAAATCGGTATCTTGCACATGGTGTCAGGAATATCTTGTTTATAAACACAAGGCCGTAATTTAAATCTTTAAAGTGAAGTCGGTTCAGCAGATAACATTTGATTTCAGTCCTGACGAGCCGGTAAAAGAAACAGGGGTAACCGACCAAGAAGCTGTTATTGAAGAGCCGCTGAAAAAAAGAGGTAGGAAACCCAGGGATCCTTCTACCGTATTTAAGAAAAAGCCATCTAAACGAGGGCGTAAGTCTTTAAAGGATGTAGATGCTGAGGCCGACCTGGTTGAAATTCCTGGTGATGAACAGCTCTTTCAAAAGCAGTATTACACCATGAGTGAGGTGGCAGGTATGTTCCGGATCAACCATTCCCTGCTGCGTTTTTGGGAAAATGAATTTGACATTATAAAGCCAAAAAAAAACAAAAAAGGCGACAGATATTTCCGGCCAGTCGATATAAAAAATCTGCATTTAATTCATCATCTCGTTCGCCAGCGCAAGTACACCATGGAAGGCGCAAAAGATTACCTGAAAAACAATCCTGCGAAAGCTGATACAAAGTTCGAGATGATACAATCCTTGCAAAAAATCAGAACATTTTTACTGGAAATAAAAGCTGGCTTGTAAGACTGTATCACTAAGGATGAGCGTGTTTGTCACCTGACGTAACAATCACTTCTGTTTCTTTTCCCGCGAGCTTGATCTTCATATTTTCTATTAGTTCAATGATGGCAAGATTCGTTGATTGTCTAGCACGGTTGAACTTATCCATTTCAACGGCGCCAGTAAAATATTCTACCTGCACTACAAAACTGTTCTGGCTGATATCGGTTAATACCACGCTGAAATTTTCAATATCCTTGTTGCCTGAAAGGATGTTCTTTATGGAGTTGATAACTTCCTTCAAAGCATCATGAGAGGTAAGAGCACTCAGTTCAAGATTGATAAAAGCACGCCTTTGAGTGCGTAGGGTTAGGTTGTCCACGATGGTGTCTACCATTTGCTTGTTTGGAACGGTAACATATGTTTTCTGATCGGTGCGGATACGGGTACTGCGTAACCCGATTCGCTCTACTGTACCTGTAATGTTCTGCACTTTGACAACGTCGCCTGCGTAAAAAGGTTTGTCAAAAAAAATAATAAATGATGCTATCAGGTTTTCCAGGCTTTCGCGGGCAGACAGGGCAAGGGCAGCGCCGGCGATGCCAAAACCTGTTAACAGGGGAAATATATTTTTATAAAAAGCAAACCTGATCACCAGCAGCACACCAATAAATATGATGATGACCTTAAAAAAATCTTTAAAAAATACCACTATCTGGTTGTCTGATATGCGGTGGGTAAGCTGCGCTTTTTGTGCAAGAATTAGTGCAACTACATCAAGAAGGCGCAATAACAGCCATATAAAAGCGATGATAACAATTGCGTTTGCTGCCGAGTCAACAATTTGTTTAAACGGTATGCGATGTATCTTAAAATCAAATGCCGTGGGAAAATATAATTTATCCAGCGCAAGAAAAACAACTAAAAGTATAAGAAATACATGCAGCGGGCCCCTTACGAGATTTATAAATGTTTCCCTGCCGAGGTTCCAGGATGCCTTGTGAAACAGGCCGAAAAAGAGGTTTGCAATATATGTAGAGATGATATGCTTTAACAATAAAATCAAAAGAACAACACCTAGCAAAATGAGGTAATCCAGCACGGTGTTGTTTAAAATAATCTTTTGCAAAAATGATTGCATATTGAGATACCATTAAGTAAGGTTAAAAATAGAGGTTAATAGGCATACACTTCTATAACGCCATCTTTCAGGCAATATAAATTAGAGAGCGATACTTTCATCTTATCAATCCCTGCGAGGGTGCTGTCAAGAACCTGTTCTTTCAAAGTCAATGTGCCGGGCTGGTATTGCTGGATGGTGTTTTTCTTACGGCCAAAAACTTTGCCGGATAGAACCTGGAAATCTTCCCAGCCTGTTAACGCTACTTTATTTCGAAGCGTTCCAAAATAATCAAATATAAAAAGGCCCTGGTCGGGGTCATACAGGTATACAAGACGCTCCTGGTCAATTATTTGTTTCGGAAAGGGAGCCTGATCCAGGAACTGACGCAAGTCGCCGGACTTGTCGATAACAACGCCTTCATCGTTCATTCTTTTTATCCTGGCCGCCTGTTCGTCATAAAGCCAGATTCCGTTATCATAAGACTGACAAATGGCAGTTACCTGGAAAATATTCGCCTTCCGAAGATTAATGGTGTTACGTATATTCAGGAACCTATCAAGCACTATAATATTACCGTAGTCTTTGTAGAACAACAATACTTTTAGAGGGTTGGTAGCATCAATAGAATAAAGCTTACCATATTGCTTTATATCGTTGAAACTGCCAAGTGTATCACCCCTAATATTTATTTTCTTCAACTGGTTATCGCGGCTGACGGTATATATATTCCCAAGGTTATCAATGGTGAAATCAATGATGTCTCCCTGGATAATAGTTACCTGCTTTAGCTGTGCCACTGAACTTGCAAAAAAGCAGGAGCATAACAAGATGGCTAGAACGCTTTTCAATTGGTATAATATTTAAGTTCAAGTTTTTCACCATCAAATACGGCATAACTATAATATATGATCCAGTCTCCCAGGTTGATGTACCTGCTCTGTTCATTTAATTTAAAATCAAGCGGAAGATGGCGGTGACCGTAGATAAAATAATCAAAGTGCTGATGCGTTAAAGTTTCTTTTGAAAAGATGATGAGCCATTCTTTGTCTTCTCCTAAAAAAGTCTTGTCAGAAGTTCCGGTAGCCTGCCTGCTCTTGCGGCTGAAATAGTTAGCGATGCCCATGCCAACAGATGGATGAAGGACGCCAAACAGCCATTGGCATAATTTGTTACGAAATATTTTTTTCAAGAATTTGTAGCCGTTATCGCCAGGCCCCAGGCCATCACCGTGCGCGATAAAAAATCTTTTGTTGTTGAAATTGTATTCCCTCGATTCATAGTAAACCGGAATATTTAGTTCTTTTTGAAAATAGTCTCCCATCCACATGTCGTGATTGCCAACAAAAAATGATACGGGTATATCAGCATCGGTAATTTCGGCCAGTTTGCCCAGTATGCGGGTGTATCCTCTTGGCACAACTGTTTTATATTCGTACCAGAAATCAAACATGTCTCCAACAATAAAAACATGCGCGGCATCCTGCTGTATCTGGGATAGGAATTTTACGATGTGCTTCTCTCGTACCAGGCTTGTTTCGTGGTCTGGCGCACCCAGGTGGAAGTCAGAAATGAAGTAAATTTTTTTCCCAGGGGCGAGTTTCATAGTGAACAAATATTTAATAAATGTACATGAAAACTGTTTCGGCACAGAATGTAAACAACTTCTGTGTTAATGATTTCCATCTCATTCCGGCGAAGGGCCATCAACCATCAAAACGTACACTTCTTTAGGGCCATGCACACCTACAACCAG
>JBBPYM010000310.1:0-4574 GCA_038199905.1 Chitinophagales bacterium
AGGTTTACTCTCTTATACAGGGTCTATCCCCTAATTGGCAACTTAACATGCTAGAAGAACCAGACTGATAGATGAATTAAGCATCCATTGCTGTCGAAGGTTTCTTGCAAAGAGCTTTTCTCAAATTACAAAATTTTCAAAATTAGCGAAAGTGCTTCAAGTTATTTTTGCGGAAACATCACCCCCGGTGATAATATGACTGATAGCTGACAGCTGATTGCTGATTGCTATTTCCCCAAGTGCTGCAACATATCCTTCACCATATCCGCTAAGCCAAATTCCGGCTTCCAGCCCCAGTCTGTGGTGGCGGTGCTATCATCGATGCTTTGTGGCCAGCTTTCGGCTATGGGCTGACGGTAGTCGGCGTCATAGCTGATTTCAAAGGCAGGAATATGTTTTTTGATTTCTGCAGCTATTTCATGCGGCGAAAAACTCATGGCTGCGATGTTATAAGACGTCCGTACAGAAATTTTATTTGCAGGAGACTCCATCAATTCGATGGTCGCCCGAATGGCATCGGGCATATACATCATCGGCAGATATGTGCCCTCTTTCAGAAAACATTTATATTGACCGCTTTCCAGTGCGTCATAAAAAATTTCAATAGCGTAATCTGTGGTGCCGCCGCCAGGCTCTGATTTGTAACTTATCAGTCCCGGGTATCTTATACTCCTAACGTCTACATTATAGCGCTGATGAAAATAATTACACCAGAACTCTCCCGCATATTTACTGATCCCGTACACCGTGATAGGCTCGATAATTGTTTTTTGCGGACACATTTGCTTAGGGGAAGTAGGACCAAATACCGCGATGCTGCTGGGCCAGTAAACTTTGGTTAATTTTTCTTCCTTTGCGATGTCCAGAACATTCAACAAGCTTTGCATATTCAGGTTCCAGGCGAGGTGAGGATTTTTTTCACCTGTCGCTGACAAAATTGCGGCCAGCAGGTATATCTGTGTAATGTTCTGACGGATCACCTGCACGTGTAACATTTCTTTATTCATCACATCCAAACTCACATAAGGACCTGTTCCTTTGAGCAGTTCGTTCTCTTCCCGCAGGTCCGACGCCACTACGTTTGCATTTCCATATATTTCTCTTAAAGCCAGTGTAAGCTCAACACCAATTTGCCCGGAGGCGCCGATTACAAGAACTTTTTCTTTGGTCATAGGAGTTGTAAATTCATAGTATTAAAGCGTTGTGCGGGGGCAAACGCTAAAATACGAACTAATAATTTTCAGTAAAGAAAACTTTGCCAGTCAAGTCCAATTAGTTCATAGTGCATTACAAACTTCGCGGCTTTAAACTTTCAACATCAACTTTAAAGTAATTTTGTTTCATGGAAAAATACCTACAGGAAATTTTATCGAAACAATCCTACGACGCCAACAATTTCTTTCTTATCGCGGGACCCTGTGTTGTGGAAAGTGAAGAGATCGTAATGGAAGTAGCCAGCAAGGTTTTTTCGATATGCCGCAACCTCGGCATCCCTTTTATATTCAAAGCATCTTATCGGAAGGCAAACAGAACAAGCGCTACATCCTTTACGGGCATTGGCGATGAGGCTGCCCTTGCGCTGGTGAAAAAAGTTGGGGAGACATTCCAATTACCCACTACCTCTGACATCCATGCGCACGAAGAAGCAGCTGTGGCAGCAAAATATGTAGATATACTGCAGATCCCTGCCTTCCTTTGCCGACAGACGGACCTACTGGTGGCGGCGGCTGAAGCGGGTAAGATCGTGAATGTAAAAAAAGGCCAGTTCACCAGTGGGCCGGCGATGAAGTTTGCGGTAGAAAAAATAAAGAAAGCTGGCAATGATAAAATTGTGCTGACTGAAAGAGGCAACAGTTTTGGCTACCAGGACATGATTGTTGATTATCGTAATATCCCGTTTATGCAGGCACATGGCGTTCCGGTAGTGATGGACTGTACCCACAGCCTCCAACAGCCCAACCAGCCAGGTGGAGTAACAGGAGGCAATCCCCAGATGATTGCCACAATTGCAAAAGCAGCGATAGCAGCGGGTGCTAACGGCCTTTTTATTGAGACACACCCCGAGCCGGCAGTTGCAAAAAGTGATGGCGCAAATATGTTAAGACTTGATTTATTGGAAGAACTGCTGGAAAAACTGATTAAGATAAGAAAAGCGGTTCTATAACTCCAGCTGATTTTTAAAAAAGAGCCTTTGTAACCACACAAAGGCCCCTGCGGTTTTTCAATGATAACTTCGTTTTTAAATCAAAAGCTTGTAGTTTACTAACAGCACAACTGAATGAATGTTTGTATCTCTGGTGATAAAACCAGCTTTCAATTAAAGGGTAGGAATGAACTAGACTAGAGATTTCTTAGCGGATTTCTTTTTGCCGACATTATATAATTCTTCACGTTCATCCAAAAGGCAACGAATATATAAAAAATGATCGGCGAGCCCATTGTAAGCAGCGACATATAAATAAAATACTTTCGAATAGTGGAAGAAGCTATCCCGATTTTATCACCCAGATAGGAGCAAACTCCAAACACCTGCCATTCAATGAAGTGTTTGAATCGATTCATGGGAAATAATTTAATTTTTTAAAATAATAGCTATTGATTTTTTCCAAACCCCTATCCACTAGTATTAACGGTTATATATCGCAAATTATTTAATGCAATTTAAAAAAATAAACAATACAGTGCCATTGCTTTTTGAAAGAAAGGTCATTATTTGGTAAATTTGTGAATCTTTAAATTCAATAAACGAAACAAGTATGGTTTTTGATCTGGATCTCATCAGAAAAGTTTACGCCGAAATGCCCGCAAAAATTAACATAGGCAGGCAATTGACAGGTAAACCCCTCACTCTGGCAGAAAAAATACTCTATTCTCATCTATATGCTCCTGCTACCAATTCCTTTACAAGAGGGAAAGATTATGTAGAATTTGCACCAGACAGGGTGGCGATGCAGGATGCAACGGCGCAGATGGCACTTTTACAATTCATGACCTGTGGCCGCGCAACCGTGGCCGTTCCTTCAACAGTACATTGCGATCACCTGATACAGGCTAAAGTGGGTGCTTTGGAAGATCTTGCAACTGCCAAGGACGTTAACAGGGAAGTTTATGATTTTCTCGCCTCCATCTCAGACAAATATGGCATCGGTTTCTGGAAACCTGGCGCAGGCATCATTCACCAGGTTGTTCTTGAAAACTACGCTTTTCCGGGTGGATTAATGATCGGTACAGACTCCCACACTCCTAACGCTGGTGGCCTTGGAATGGCCGCAATTGGCGTTGGTGGCGCTGATGCTGTGGATGTAATGGCAGGACTGGCATGGGAACTAAAGATGCCAAAAGTCATCGGCATAAAATTAACAGGAAATTTGAGCGGATGGGTATCAGCGAAGGATATCATCTTAAAAGTCGCTGGCATATTAACCGTTAAAGGTGGTACCGGCGCAATAGTTGAATATTTCGGCGAGGGTGCCGACAGCATCAGTGCCACGGGCAAAGCTACTATCTGTAACATGGGAGCAGAAGTTGGAGCAACCTGCTCTGTTTTCGCCTACGATCAGAAGATGGCCGATTACCTGAAAATTACTGGCAGAGAAGAAATAGCTGCACTGGCTGATGGCATCAAGGAACATCTTAGGCCGGATGAAGAGGTTTATGCCAGTCCGGAAGAATATTATGACCAGGTAGTAGAGATAAACCTCACTGAACTGGAACCATATGTAAATGGTCCATTCACTCCCGATCTTGCCTGGCCAATTTCCAAATTCGCAGAAGCAGTGGTTGCCAACAACTGGCCCCAGAAACTTGAAGTGGCTTTGATTGGCTCCTGTACCAATTCCTCCTACGAAGATATTGGCCGTTCTGCTTCTATCGCTCAGCAGGCTATCACCAAAAACCTGAACGCTAAGGCAGAATTTACTATTACCCCAGGAAGCGAACTTGTTCGTTTTACTGTTGAAAAAGATGGTTTACTAAATACATTGGAACAAATAGGCGGTGTTGTTCTTGCCAACGCCTGCGGACCATGTATCGGCCAATGGGCAAGGCATATCGACGACCCTACCCGCAAGAATTCAATCATTACATCTTTCAACAGGAACTTTGCAAAACGTAATGACGGACTTTCCTCAACACATGCTTTTGTGGCATCCCCGGAAATTGTAACAGCGTTCGCCATCGCCGGTGATCTTACTTTTAACCCGTTAAAAGATACACTTACTAATAAAAATGGTGAGGAAGTGATGCTGGACGAACCCACCGGCCTGGAACTACCACCCAACGGTTTTTCAGTAGAGGATGCAGGATACCAGCCACCGGCAGAGGACGGCAGCACCGTGTCAGTAGTAGTTAATCCGGACAGTGAGCGCCTTGAATTACTGGAGCCATTTCAAGCCTGGGAAGGCACTGATATCAAGGGTTTAAAATTGCTCATTAAAGCCAAAGGCAAGTGTACTACGGATCATATATCTATGGCAGGACCCTGGCTAAAGTTCCGCGGGCACCTGGATAATATTTCCAATAACATGCTGATAGGCGCGGTGAATGCTTACAATGATAAAACTGATTCTGTTAAA
>JBBPYM010000311.1:0-4333 GCA_038199905.1 Chitinophagales bacterium
GGCGCTGAAATTGAAATGATCAATTATCCAAACCGCGAGGGAATATTAAAAGGTATTCTGGAACCTATCCTGGATGAATACGACTTTATCATTATTGATTGCTCCCCGTCACTCGGGCTGATCACCGTTAACGCACTCACCGCGGCGCATTCGGTATTAGTACCTGTTCAAACAGAATTCTTCGCGTTGGAAGGTTTGGGAAAATTATTGAATACCATTAAAATTGTTCAGAACCGTTTAAACCAGTCTCTACAAATTGAAGGTATCCTGATGACCATGTACGATGGACGCCTGCGCTTATGCAACCAGGTGGTTAGTGAAGTGAGAAGGCATTTTGATGAGATAGTTTTTGACACTATCATCCATCGCAATACCAGGATCAGTGAAGCACCCAGCGTTGGCAAACCTGTTATATTGTACGACGCGACAAGCAAGGGAGCTATTAACTATCTTAATCTTGCCAAAGAAATCCTGCAGAAAAACAATATGACCAAAATAAGTCAGGAAGAAAGAGTATTTGAAGACATCGGCAATGAAGATGATTAAAACTATTTTACTTCTTTCAACCAATCACGTTCAACCCTTACCTCGCAATTAAATCCTAAACTTCCCACTAATCTTCTTGCATTAACATATGACGACACCCAAACTAAATAAAGATGCAATGGGTAAGGGAATTCGTTCCCTATTGCAAAACATTGATGCCGACCTGAAAACCACCTCCGGTCAGCTAAAAACTACCGTGGTTGAAGCCGCCACAAATACCTTAAGACTGCCTTTTGACCAGATAGAAACAAACCCAAAACAACCCCGTTACGATTTTGACGAGCAGGCAATGAATGAGCTGGCAAACTCAATTAAACTGCATGACATAATCCAGCCAATAACAGTATCAAAATTACCTTCGGGCAAATACCGGCTGATATCTGGCGAACGTCGTTTCCGGGCAGCAAAAATCGCGGGTTTGAAAGATCTTCCTGCATACATCCGACAGGCCGATGATCAGCAACTGCTGGAACTAGCATTGTTAGAAAACCTGCAGCGTGAAGACCTTAATGCCATAGAAATAGCGCTGAGTTACAAGCGTATGATGGACGACCTTAACCATACCCAGGAACAGGTGGCTGAACGAATGGGTAAGGAAAGAAGCACCGTGGCCAATTATGTCCGCCTGTTAAAACTTCCTCCTGATATCCAGGTTGCTGTGAGAAATGGCAACCTCAGCATGGGTCATGCGCGGGCACTGGTTAATGTTGATACTGTTGATATGCAACTGTTTATCTTTAAAGAGATACAGGAAAAAAGCCTTTCAGTTCGCCAGACGGAAGAACTTGTAAGAAAAATTTATAAAACCGACAGCGCTGTTAAAAATTCAATAAAAACCCCTCTGCCACCCGCTTACAAGAAAATTGAAGATAATTTAGCTTCTCATTTCAGCACCAAAGTTAAAATGCAGCACAATAAGAAAGGCAATGGCAGCATTACCATCGAATACTTTTCTATACAGGAACTGAATAAAATATTGGAGCAACTGGGAGCTTCAACAAATTAATTCAATATGAATACGCGGTTTCTTTTTTTTTGGATCATGACGGTTTTTTCTTCCCAACACTCCTTTTCTCAAAAAAAGCCAGATACTACTGCGCCCGCCCCAACTGAACAACAAAAGGTGCTTACAAAAAAAGATTCTGCCACAGGCGCTGAAAAGTTTGTGCCGGATAGCATTGCCAGAACAATACACAGTCCCCGCAAGGCTGCGCTCCGATCGGCTCTACTGCCGGGCTGGGGACAGGCCTACAATAAAAAATACTGGAAAATTCCACTTGTGTATGGCGCGCTTGGCGTTACCGCTTATGCTTTTAACTTCAACATTACACAGTATAAAAGGGTGCAGTTCGCTTATCGCGCGCTGATCACCAAAGATACTGTTATGCAAAAAATGGTAGATGCCGACCTACAGCCATTTATTAAAGCAAACGCGACTAACGATCTCCGTAATTATCGAAACGGATATCGCAAAGACATCGACTACTCGGTGCTGATTTTTCTTTTCTTCTGGGGACTTAATGTTGTGGATGCAACGGTGGATGCACACCTGAAAGGCTTTGACGTTAGTGACGATTTATCCCTGAAGATAAAACCATCTTTTACGCCGGTAACCAATACCACCGGGCTGAGTTTTGTTTTCGACATCCACAAGGCCAAACCAAAACTTTCTACCGTTTTAAGATAAATATCCGGTTGCGTATTTCCCCTGTTTTAATTTCTTTTATCTTTCGGCTTTATTATCGGCTATAAAAAACTATCATGAAAATTGCATTAATAGGATATGGCAAAATGGGCAGGGCCATTGAAGAAATCGCCTGCAAGCGGGGACATGAAATTGCGTTAAAAATTGATGTGGATACCGCATCCGAATTTAAAGCTGAGAATGTTCAGGGTATTGATGCAGCCATCGAATTTACCGGGCCAACAAGCGCGTTCGACAATGTGATGAAATGCCTTGAGCTTAAACTGCCTGTTGTTTGTGGTTCTACCGGTTGGCTGGAAAAATGGCCGGAGGTGGTCTCCTACTGCCAGCTAAATGATGGTGCAATGGTTTATGCCAGCAACTACAGTGTGGGCGTTAACATATTTTTTGAATTGAATAAGAAGCTGGCCCAATTGATGGCTCAACACAGCGAGTACGAAATCAGCCTGGAAGAGATCCATCACACCCAGAAAAAAGATGCTCCAAGCGGTACAGCCGTTACGCTGGCCGAACAACTGCTTGGCCATATCTCACGAAAAAAGAAATGGGTAAACCGATCTGCCACCAACGAGGAAGAACTTGAGATAATCAGTGCTCGCATTGATCCCGCACCCGGTACGCACAAAGTAATGTACCATTCCCCAATTGACGATATAGAGATCATTCATACAGCACATAACCGCACAGGTTTTGCAACGGGTGCTGTGCTGGCGGCTGAATTTATCGTCGTCAAAAAAGGAATGTACGACATGAAAGATGTCCTGGGGCTTTAGTTATTCTGGCTGCCTCAACATTGATGTGCTATATTTGTTATTATAAATTCCACCAAGTTAGAAGTTAATAAATTTGCGGATTACTCCTCATTAAACCAGGCATCGGATGCTTTCAAAAAAGACCCAATATGCATTTAAAGCATTGATATACCTATCTGAGCATGCTAGTGCTGGTCCGGTTCTTATTTCAGAGATTTCTAAGAAGAAAAATATCCCGCTAAAATTTCTTGAAAACATCCTGTTGGAGCTGCGCAAAGCTGGTGTGCTGGAAAGCAAGAAAGGTAAAGGCGGTGGCTATTATTTTGCTGTTGATCCGCGGAATGTTTCGCTGGCAAAAATTATGCGATTGCTTGATGGCCCTATAGCCCTGCTACCTTGTGTTAGTCTTAACTTTTATGAAAAATGTAAGGACTGTGATGAGGAAGTCTGCGGACTGAACAGGATGATGATACAGGTTAGAGATGCCACCCTAACCTTACTGGAAGGCAAAACTCTCGCCGACCTCAAATACAGTAACCCCGAGTCGAAAACGATTTTGTTTTGATGGTTATTTGATAAAAGGCAAATCGTTGCTTTGAATGCTTTCAAATATTTGTGGGATGAATGAAAATGATCTATCCAGATTAAGTTTTAATTGTGCCTTGGAGGTTCATAAGCTTCTGGGACTGGGCCTGTTGGAAAGCGCGTATTCCGAATGTCTTTTTTATGAACTTTTTAAAGCAGGTATCAAGGTTGAAAAACAAAGAGCAATGCCGTTGGTGTACAAAGAGGTTCAACTGGACATTGGTTACCGGCTTGATTTGATAGTAGCAGATAAATTAATTATTGAGGTAAAAGCTGTTGAAGCGCTGAACGACGTGCACCTCGCGCAGGTTCTTACCTATTTGAAATTGTCTGGTTGCAAACTCGGGTTGTTAATTAACTTTAATGTGAAATTATTAAAGAACGGGGTGCAGCGGGTGATTAACGGCATACTGTGAAATTAGGTGAGCAATCAGGGCAATGGGCGGTTGTGTGCAAAGATTTTTCTTAACCACAAGGGGCACAAAGAAGGCACCAGGGACACGAAGACAACTTGACTGCTATCTATCAACCGCAGTTCAAAAAATATTTCCGAAAGTTTTCAGGTGCCATAGTGCCCTTTGTGCCTCCCTTGTGTGCCTTGTGGTAAAAAATCTTCCCGCACAGATACTAACTGGATCTTTGGAGGCCCTTGGATAAAACTTTTTTTTTACCACAAGGGGCACAAAGAAGGCACCAGGGACACGAAGACAACTTGACTGCTATCTATCAACCGCAGTTCAAAAAA
>JBBPYM010000312.1:0-7531 GCA_038199905.1 Chitinophagales bacterium
CTATTAAAAAGCAACAGCTTTCCAATATAAAGGCGCATTTATACCGCCAAATCCTCTCAAGTCTTCGCTTACTAGACAATGACGACAATATAGACATTCAGCTCCATGAACAGATGGATCATGCACGAATACTTTATAATAAAGGTCTATACCTGCAAAGTCTTAAGATCCTGGATAAGATAAAAGAAAATGCCCGCGCGCACAATCAACTTACTTTTTTATTGCAGGTATTATTCTTTGAGAAAAAAATAGAGGCGTTACATATTACCCGAAGCATGCAGGATAGGGCCGACCAACTTACACTCGAGGTTGATGATGTCAATGGCCAGCTGTTAAGGGTCAGCCAGCTATCCAATCTTTCATTGCAATTGTATAGCTGGTACATAAAAAACGGCCATGCAAGGAATGAGAAAGACGAAATCGCGGTGAAACAGTTCTTTGAAGAATATCTTTCCTTCGATATTCAGTCAGTTACAGGATTTTACGAAAAATTGTACCTGTATCAAAGTTATTGCTGGTACGCGTTCATCATGCAGGACTTTTTGCTCTATTATCGTTATGCGCAGAAATGGGTTGACTTATTTGAGAAAGAGCCTGTTATGGTTGAAGTGGAAACGGCTCATTATATTAAGAGAATGCATAACTTGCTGGGAGCTCACTTTGACCTGCAGAATTACAAGAAATTTGAGGAGACCCTGGCAAAGTTTGAGCAGTTTGCTGGTTCAAAAGTAGTTAGTCATAATGAAAATAACCGGATCCAGGTGTTTGTTTACCTGCACATCGCAAAACTGAACAAACATTTTATGGAGGGAACTTTTAGTGAAGGCCTTAAAATGGTTCCGGAAATTGAATTGAATCTTAAAGAATATTCCCGGTACCTGGATCGTCACCGGGTGCTGGTGTTCTATTACAAAATTGCTTCATTGAATTTTGGCAGTGGGCAATATGGTAAGGCGATCGATTTTCTTAACAGGATCATTAACTTGAAAGTGGATCTGCGCACCGATCTGCAGTGTTACGCGCGTTTGCTGCATTTGATAGCACATTATGAGCTGGGAAATTTTGATATTCTGGAATATTTGACAAAGTCGGTGTTCCGATTTATGTCGAAAATGGAAAATATGAGTATTGTTGAGGAGGAGATTTTTGGGTTTATCCGTAGTTCTTTCAGGTTGTCGCCGCGGCTGTTGAAGCCGGAGTTCGAAAAGCTGTTGCAGAAGCTTAAAAAGCTGGAGAAAAATCACACGGAGGCGAGGGCTTTTGCATACCTGGATATTATTTCGTGGCTGGAGAGCAAGATCAGGAACGTGCCAGTGCAGGATGTTATCAGGGAGAAGTATTTGAGTAAGAGGGTATGAGGTAAAGGTTTTCTTAACCGCAAAGCACGCAAAGAGGAAGCACACAAGGAACGCAGAGAAAATTACCTTTGTGTTACTTTGCGCTTCCTCTTTGCGTGCTTTGCGGTTAAATTTGGGGTTAAATTTGTCTCAATATCTCAACCTTTTATCTTTTTTTCGGTTAAATACTTACCTTTGCCGTCCTTAATTTAGGTATATTGTCATTATTTCTAAACTTTTTCAGGCTTAAATTATTGAGTTTCAAGATTATAACTGCTGAGTCAAACTTTTCAACAGAAAGGGGGCACTGCCAGGTTATTTATGATTTTTAAAAATTACTTATCGCAATATGGCTATTAAAAAAGAAAATCGTCCCAGAGCCACATTCTCCAGAATCACCATCGGCCTTGCTTCTCCCGATAACATCCTTGAAAGATCTTACGGTGAGGTGCTAAAGCCTGAAACCATTAATTACCGTACTTACAAACCTGAAAGAGACGGTTTGTTCTGCGAGCGAATTTTTGGTCCGGTGAAAGATTATGAATGTGCCTGCGGTAAATACAAGCGTATCCGTTACAAGGGTATTGTTTGCGACCGTTGCGGAGTTGAAGTGACTGAGAAAAAAGTACGCCGCGAACGCATGGGTCACATTAAACTGGTGGTTCCTGTAGTACATATCTGGTATTTTAAAAGTTTGCCTAACAAGATTGGTTACCTGTTAGGGATGAGTTCCAAGAAATTGGAAACCATCGTTTATTACGAGCGTTTCGTAGTGATACAATCCGGCCTTCGTGCAGATAAAGGTCAGAATTATGGTGACCTGTTAACTGAAGAAGAATATCTCGACATACTGGAAGCGCTACCAAGAGACAACCAGTACCTGCCCGATGATGATCCAAATAAATTTATCGCCAAGATGGGCGCTGAAGCAGTGCATGATCTTTTACAAAGGATCGACCTGGATCAGTTGTCTTTCGACCTCCGTAATGCTGCTGCCACTGAAACGTCTCAGCAACGTAAAGCAGATGCCCTGAAACGCCTTAGCGTGGTGGAGTCTTTCCGTGATGCCAATACAAGGATCACCAACCGTCCTGAATGGATGGTAATGCAATATATCCCTGTTATTCCACCGGAATTACGCCCGCTCGTGCCGTTAGATGGCGGAAGATTTGCGTCTTCCGATCTGAATGACCTTTATCGCAGGGTAATTATCCGTAATAACCGTTTAAAAAGATTGTTAGAGATCAAGGCTCCGGAAGTAATCTTACGTAATGAAAAACGTATGTTACAGGAAGCTATTGATTCCTTGTTTGATAATTCACGCAAGTCGAACGCTGTAAAAGCGGAAGGTGGGCGTGCACTGAAATCTTTGAGTGATGTGCTTAAGGGTAAACAAGGTCGCTTCCGTCAGAACCTGTTGGGTAAACGTGTGGATTACTCAGGTCGTTCTGTAATTGTAGTAGGGCCCGAACTAAAAATACACGAGTGCGGTTTGCCGAAAGATATGGCTGCTGAGTTGTTTAAGCCATTTATTATTCGCAAGCTTATTGAAAGAGGTATTGTTAAAACGGTTAAGTCGGCCCGCAAACTGGTTGATAAAAAGGAAGCGATCATCTGGGATATCCTTGAAAACATTCTGAAAGGTCACCCGGTAATGTTAAACCGTGCGCCAACGCTGCACCGTTTATCAATCCAGGCTTTCCAGCCCAAACTGATCGAAGGAAAGGCTATTCAGCTACACCCGTTGGTTACTACCGCCTTCAATGCGGATTTTGATGGTGACCAGATGGCGGTGCACGTTCCTTTGAGCAATGCTGCTGTTTTGGAAGCCCAGTTACTGATGCTTTCTTCTCATAATATCCTTAACCCACAGAATGGTACGCCAATCACGCTTCCTTCGCAGGACATGGTTCTAGGTTTGTACTATATCACGAAGGGAAAGAAAACCATTGGTGATGAAATCGTAAGGGGACAGGGTAAAGCGTTCTATTCGTCAGAAGAAGTTATTATAGCTTACAATGAAAAGCGTATAGATCTTCATGCAAACATCCGCGTAAAAGTAGATGTGCGTAATGACGACGGTACTTTTGTAAATAAGTTGATTGAAACAACGGTAGGTCGTGTACTCTTTAACCAGCATGTTCCAAAAGGAGCCGGTTACATTAATGCGCTGCTTACTAAAAAATCGCTAAGGGAGATCATTGGAGACATCATTAAGTGGACCAATATCCCCGCGACTGCTAAATTCCTTGATGATATTAAACACCTCGGTTTCCGGATGGCGTTCAAGGGCGGATTGTCGTTTAATATTAATGACCTTATCATTCCTGATACAAAGGAAAAACTGCTTGATAACGCGAAGGTTGAAGTAGATGAAGTTTGGGACAACTACAACACAGGTTTGATCACAAATAACGAGCGCTATAATCAGATTGTAGATATCTGGAGCCGTGTGGATACCCGTATCACCGAGACGCTGATTAAAGAGCTGGCAAATGACAAACAGGGTTTTAACTCTGTGTACATGATGCTTGACAGTGGTGCCCGTGGTTCTAAACAACAGATCAAACAGCTTGCAGGTATTAGAGGACTGATGGCTAAGCCAAGGAAATCTGGTAGCACGGGAAGTGAGATCATTGAAAACCCGATTCTTTCAAATTTTAAAGGCGGGCTGAACGTACTGGACTACTTTATCTCAACGCATGGTGCCCGTAAGGGTCTTGCAGATACGGCTCTTAAAACGGCCGATGCAGGTTATCTTACCCGCAGGCTTGTGGATGTGGCCCAGGATGTTGTAATAAATGAAGAAGATTGCGGCACACTAAGGGGTATTGCAACTTCAGCTTTGAAAGATAATGAGGACGTAATTGAGCCGTTGTACGACAGGATTATTGGACGTACCTCGTTGCACAATATATATGATCCACAAACTGATGCTCAGCTTGTAGAAGCTGGAGCACAGATCACGGAAGACTCTGCCAAATTGATTGAGGAAGCCGGAATTGAGATTGTGGAAATTAGGTCGGTGCTAACCTGCGAAAGCAAACGTGGTGTGTGTGTAAGGTGTTATGGTAAAAACCTGGCGACTGGTTATACCGCTCAGAAAGGTGATGCAGTAGGTATTATCGCCGCACAGTCGATCGGTGAACCTGGTACACAGCTTACCCTGAGAACCTTCCATGTGGGTGGTGTTGCGGGTTCTGCATCGGTAGAATCTACATTGCCCGCTAAATTTGATGGTACTATCCAGTTTGATGGTTTGCGTACAGTAGCTACAGAAAATGCTGAAGGTAAAAAAGTTAATATCGTTATTGGTCGTACGGGGGAGGTAAGGGTAATGGACGTGAAAAATGATCGCCTGATGATCACCAACAATGTGCCTTACGGTGCCACGCTGAATGTAAAAGACGGCCAGCAGGTAGTGAAGGGGGATGTAATTTGTACATGGGATCCGTTCAACAACGTTATTGTTGCTGAGATCCAGGGTACTGTTAAAATGGAAAGTGTAATTGAAGGTGTTACTTTCCGCGAAGAGTCTGATGAACAAACAGGTCACCGCGAAAAGGTGGTTATCGATACAAAAGATAAAACAAAGATACCGTCACTGTTGGTGGAAGGCAAGGAAATTAAATCGTATAATTTGCCGGTTGGGTCGCACATTGTTGTAGAGGAAGAAGAAACAGTAAGAGCAGGACAGGTGTTGGTCAAAATTCCACGTGTACTTGGCAAGTTGAGAGATATTACCGGTGGTCTGCCACGTGTTACCGAGTTGTTTGAAGCTCGTAACCCGGGTAATCCAGCCATCGTTTCAGAAATTGATGGGGTGGTTACTTTCGGTAGCATCAAACGCGGCAACCGCGAGATCATTGTTGAAGCAAAAGATGGTGTTGTGCGTAAATACCTGGTGCCTTTGACGCGCCAGATCCTGGCACAAGACGGTGATTTCGTAAAAGCTGGCACACCATTAAGTGATGGCCAGACTGCACCTTCGGATATTTTATCAATCAAAGGACCCTTTGCTGTTCAGGAATATGTTGTGAATGAAATACAGGAAGTTTACCGTTTGCAGGGTGTAAGAATTAACGATAAACACATCGAAGTGATCGTTCGCCAGATGATGCGCAAGGTAACAATTGTAGATCCGGGGGATACAAGGTTCCTGGAAGATGATACTGTTGATAAACTGGAATTCCTCGATGAGAACGACTGGATATTTGACAAAAAGGTTGTTACTGAACCTGGTGAATCGGCCAAGTTAAAAGCCGGCCAGATCGTTAGCCTTCGTGAATTGAGGGAAGAAAATTCTATTCTTCGCAGAAGCGACCGCAAGCTAGCTGAGTTCCGTGACGCCAATGCAGCAACATCTCAACCGTTGCTCCTGGGTATTACGAAAGCATCTCTTGGTACACAAAGCTGGATATCTGCAGCTTCGTTCCAGGAAACTACCAAGGTGTTAAGTTCAGCCGCTATCCAGGGTAAGACAGATGAAATGCTTGGATTGAAAGAAAACGTTATCACGGGCCATCCAATTCCTGCCGGTACCGGCTTAAGGGATTTCGACAACATGATTGTAGGAAGCAAGGAAGAATATGAATTGCTGCAGACTACGCGTGAAGCTATGAGTTTTGATGATGATGAATAATAATAGGTAAATATTTGCCAGGGTTTTGTAAAGAAGGCCCGTCAACAAGGTTATAATAAAAAATAGGAAGTGAGAACTTCCTATTTTTTTGCTTTAAAAAGGTGACCTTTTTTCTTTTTCAGCGGGAGGTTAAAAAGTTCCCAATTTCACTTTAAATTTTATTAGTAATCGTTCTGTATTATATCTTGCAAAAAAATATCTCATGAAGCAACTTTCACTTGGCTTAAACATCGTGTTACTGGTACTTGTTGGTGTGTTATTTTACCTGCATTTTGAAGGAAAAGGCGGCACTTCGGCAAAAGCGGCAGTGCCCGTTAGTAAATCTGCTTTCAGCGAAAATAGTCCGGTATCTTCCAAAATAGGATACTTTGAGATGGACTCTTTACAAGCCAATTACGATTATTTTAAGGATGCATTGAATCACCTGAAAACGAAAGAACAGGCTATGAATGGTGAACTTGCAGGAATGGAAAAGGATTACCAGAAAAAAGTAAACGAGTGGCAAAAGAAGGGTGCTGCCATGTCACAGGCTGAGGCTGATGCGGCACAACGTGAAAATGCGCAGTTACAGCAGGCCTACCAGGTTCGCAAACAAACGCTGGAAGAGGGCTTTGGTAAACAATCCATGGAGTTTAAGAAGGATATCAAGAAAAAGATCGAGGAATATCTCCGTGCTTATAATAAGGACAAGAATTATACTTACATTCTTTCTTACGAGCCTGATTTTATTTTTTTAAGGGATACCACTTGTAATATCACACCGGATTTGGTAAAGGGGTTGAATGAGTTGTATAAGAAGAAGTAGGTATGGGGTATGAGGTATGGTGTATAAGATATGGGTGTATTGCAGTTAAAGGGGGCATTATTTATATTTAATAATCAATATGAGGTAATGGTGCGTCTGCTGGCACGTGAATAAAGTATTTTCTTATCTTCAATCATATTTTTAAAGTATGAGTGAGCACCCAAATTCCTTTAAACCATCGCTGGGATTACTAGATGCTACGATGATTGTAGCAGGATCTATGATCGGTTCCGGCATTTTTATAGTTAGCGCAGACGTTAGTCGCAATGTAGGAAGTGTCGGGTGGCTTATTTTTGTATGGGTCATTACCGGGGTTATGACGCTGCTTGCCGCCATCAGCTATGGTGAACTAAGTGCCATGTTTCCGAAAGCTGGCGGGCAGTATGTATATCTTAAAGAAGCCTTTAATCCACTGATCGGGTTTTTATATGGCTGGAGTTTTTTCGCAGTGATACAAACCGCTACGATCGCTGCGGTTGGTGTGGCTTTTGCGAAATTTACCGCGTACTTATTGCCACAGGTTAGCGAAGACCTGATAGTATTTGACCTGGGTTTCCGAACGATCTCCGCGGCGCAGCTACTATCTATCGTTGTAATAGTATTCCTTACCTATATTAATACGCGTGGCATCAAAGGCGGCAAAGCCATCCAGACAACATTTACGCTTACAAAATTACTGAGCCTTTTTGCGCTTATTATCTTTGGCTTTATAATGATGAGCCCGGAGATATGGAGCAATAACTGGTC
>JBBPYM010000313.1:0-8246 GCA_038199905.1 Chitinophagales bacterium
AAGAACCCCCATGTTGTTACTATTAATATAAAATCCTCAAATTATGACGGTGCCTTGCTAACACTTTCACGGGTTAGGTATGATGATTCTTCTACCAGGTATATCGGCGGGATTATAAGTATTAACTATGGAGATGTTTTTACACTGTCGCAGGATAATAATATGGTAACCTTCCAAAGAAAAAAACAATCTACGGTAATAACGGAGTAAACTCCTGGCCTGGCTTATTAACATCCTTTACAAAGGAGATCTAGATCAAATACCATTTGTTATGTGTAAGGTCATTCGTTTCTGTGTTATGCTCGTCGGATCTTTAATATTCCTTTTGAACGTTAATGGTCAACCTCCCAGGTTAAACAGCCTCATCACAGCGCCTGCTACTATATTCCTTGATTTCGATGGTCAATACGTAACCGGCACCTCCTGGAACTGGTTAGGTCCAATCTCCGCGCAACCATCCGGCTTATCAAATACAGCCATCTTAGAAATATTTAATCGTGTTGCAGAAGATTACAGGCCATTCAACCTGAATATCACCACTGACTCTACTATTTATTTTTTAGCACCCTTTGACAAAAGAATACGCATTATCATTACGCGCACTTTTGAATGGTATGGAAAAGCAGGTGGCATAAGTTACGTTGGCTCATTTACCTGGGGCAATGAAACCCCGGCCTGGGTGTTCAGCGGGCAATTGAGCAGTAATATTAAATATACTGCTGAAGCATGTTCGCATGAAATTGGTCATACATTAGGATTACAGCACCTGAGTTTGTATGACGAGAATTGCGAGAAAATATCTGAGTATAATGATGGTAAAGGTGACGGCGAGATCGGCTGGGCACCCATCATGGGCCTTGGTTACTACAAGAATCTTACAACATGGAGCATCGGTCCTAATACGGAGGGATGCAATAATATCCAAAACGACCTGTTCATTATTGGAGGAGCACCGAACGATATCGGCTTCAGACCTGATGATCATAGCAATGAACCTGCAATGGCCACAGACATCAGCTTAGATGGTCTTTCCTTTTCGGTTAATGGTCTGATAAATTCTGCGGAGGATACCGATGCTTTTAGACTGAAATTGAACGCTCCAGTTAACTTAAGATTAGATGCTGTCCCTCAGAACGTGGGCCCGGAAAATGCGGGCGCAAATATCGACATTCAAGTAGTTTTAAAGGATGCTAATACAGATATAATCGGGGTGTACAATCCACCATCGTTGCTGGGAGTGGCGATAGATACAAACCTCCAAGCCGGCACTTACTATATAATGGTTTCCGGTATAGGCAATGTTAATCAATCCGGATATGGAAGTCTCGGAAGTTATAGCCTGGGAGGTAGACTAGGTGTTGCACTGCCGATAAGGCAATTTATTTTAAAAGCAGATATCTCTGGCGCGAATCATTTATTGAGCTGGCAGTACAATGCTGATGAAATGGTTAAAAATATAATAATAGAAGCATCTCAGGATGGCAAAGTGTTTGATGACCTCGTAACATTAAATGCTGAGGCAAGAACTTTTTCTTACAAGCCTTTTAGTAATGTTTCTTATTATAGAATAAAAGCTGTTACCATCATTGATGAGCGCGCTTATTATTCCAGCATCAGCAAAATAGTTTCTTTGCAGAATTCCAGGCAGGTTCAGCTGTTGAGCAATATGGTTCAGCAACGGTTGGTTTGTAACGCCAGGAATGTTTTCTATTATAGGTTGTTCGACACCGGTGGCAAAATGTTATTAAAGGGAAGACTGGAGAAGGGGGTTAATACTATCGAGCTTAATAATATCTCAAAGGGTATTTATTTCCTTCATTTCATAGATAGCAATGGCGGCTGGGTTGAGAAATTCATAAAACAATAATCGCTGGTTGGTCACTTGATAAAGGCTTTTTTCCGTAAATTGGGAAAACCCGTTATTTATGTTATGGAGAAAGTTCAATGGCGATGCAATTGACCTTCCTATCATGGAGGCAGTTGAAATTGCTATAAAAAGAGAAACCAGCAATGGTTTTAAACTCAAAGTATGTATTGGTACCGATTCCCAGGTAAAGGGCCATGAAACTGAATTTGCTACCGTAATTGTTTTTCTGCGGGAGGGACATGGTGGATTTATGTTTATCCACAATGAAAAAACGCGTCTGCAGTTCAGTATCAAAGAGCGCATGCTTCTTGAAGTAGCTAAAAGCATAGAAATCGCTTACGAACTATGCGACTTGTTTACTGTATATAATGTGGACATGGAAGTTCATGCCGACATTAATACCAATCCACAATTCAAAAGCAATGCCGCGCTAAAGGAAGCCATGGGTTATATCCTTGGTATGGGCTTCGCTTTTAAAGCAAAGCCCGAAGCATTTGCCAGCAGCAGTTGCGCAAATAAAGTGGTGAACTAAATGGGTATGGATATGGATGACATGAGTCGATACAGACCTACTTATTTTCTTTGAATTCCTGGTTTGATTCTTCGATGAATTGAAGTATTTTATCGCGGCCGAGCTTTTTCACAGCACTGGTAACAAAATGCTGCGGGAGAAACTGCCAGGTTTCGCGCATTTTGTTTTGGAATGCTTTTACATTACGGCTAACAACAAGCTGCGTTTCCTTGTCGGCTTTGGTGAATGCAAGGGTAAATGGTACCTGCCATTTTCCAAGTTGATTAACAAATTCAATATCTATTGTTTGGGGAGAGTGTCTGCCATCTATAAGGATAAAAACATTTATCAAATTTTCCCGCTTGCGTAAATAGTCTTCAATCATCTTTTCCCACTGTTTACGTTGCGCAATGGACACTTTTGCAAACCCGTATCCCGGCAAATCCGCCAGGTACCATTTTGTTACTGGATCGCCGGTTTTGGCCATGCTTTCTACCTCAAAATGATTGATTAATTTGGTTTTACCCGGAGAATTGGAGGTTTTTGCTAATTTTTGGTTATTGCAAAGAATGTTTATTAGGGAGGATTTGCCCACATTACTCCGTCCGATGAAAGCATATTCTGGTTGTGTAGCAGGTGGACAAAGTGTATAGTCAGGGCTGCTGATTATATAAGTAGCTGATTTTATGATCATTGATTACGTATCCGTTAAATGTGTCGGACTATTGATGTAAAGATACATTAATGCGCGAAGCTGAAGTATTCTTGAGTTGATTCTAAACTAATGGCCTTAATTCACGTTGTTATGAGCTTGTACAAGCAACAATCCCAAACTGCCTGTATAACATTAACTTTGCAGTTGAATGGAAAAACAATTACCGCACGATAGTATAGTGCCATTTAAGAATTCGGAGCTAACAAAGAAACAGCAGGTAGCCAGCATGTTCGACAGCATCGCCCACCGGTATGATTTCATGAACCACTTTTTAAGCGGAGGAATTGATGTTTACTGGCGGAAAAAAGCCATTAGCGAATTGTCCATAATCAAGCCCAGAAACGTATTGGATGTGGCCACCGGAACAGGTGATGTGGCAATTTTAACCCAGCAATTGCTCGAACCAGAGAGAATCATTGGTATCGATCTTTCAGAAGGCATGTTACAGCTTGGAAGACAAAAAGTAGCCAAACTCGGACTGAGCGATAAAATAGAATTATTAAAAGGTGATAGTGAAATTATGAAGTTCGCCGACAATACTTTTGACGCTATAACCGTGGCTTTTGGGGTTCGGAATTTTGAAAATCTTGGTAAAGGCCTGGCCGAAATGCACAGGGTGCTTAAACCTGGTGGGAAATTAATGGTACTGGAATTCTCGAAACCGGGGAAAGGATTGCAAGGTCTGTACAATCTATATATGAAGGTGGTAGCACCGGCAGTAGGGAAATTTGTTACAAAAAACCGGGATGCTTATCGTTACCTCAATGATTCTGTACAGGCCTTTCCGGAAGGGCGAAATTTTCTTGGCATTCTTGAAAAAACGGGTTTTAAATCTACATATTTAAAAAGACTCAGTTTCGGAATATCAACTATTTACTGTGGCAGTAAGTAGTTGCTGGGAATGTCAGGCCAGGTTGGTTCCACCATTATTTAGATTGTGACCTTTAATATATTGTTCAACTTTTTCCCTGTCAAAGCCAACTTTTTCAATTGCCTTTCTTATCTGTTCTGCCGTGGCGCCAAGTTTCTCCTGCAAAGACTGCAAATGGTACCTGTCGGGGGCGGCTCCACGCCTCGTTGATGCAGTGTTTAAATTCCCAGTTTCCTTTTTCATCAAGTTGTTTAGGCTATCTAATTAAAAAACCGTGCCTGCTTTAACAAATGGAATGGCGTCAGCAATGCATTAAATTTAAAAATAAGTGTAATAGAATAAAGCCTTCTGGTTCATGGCTTCCACACATCCGCCCTCCGCCCATTCATGTAACTTTTATGATTTCATTCATATTCTTGCTTGCGCAAAAGCAATATCTTGCAGCCCGACTCGTTTTTTAAATTGAGCGCCTTATTTCTTAACCTAACTATCCCTATTTGCAGCTTTTTTACTTTTTATTTTTCAACTTTTATTGATTATTAGATGCTCGTAAATACCGGATTTTTAGAACGGCTAAAAAAGATTAGAATTGTTATCGGCATAGGACTCTATCTTCTCTCAACTTCTGCGGCGGCTCAACTTACAAATAGATTAAATCTGCCTGAAAGTGATGAAAAGGCTTTTCATATCGGCATTGTATTAATGGGCAGTTCTAATCGTTTCCAGATGAGCCAACACCCCACATTCTTGCAACGTGATAGTATTTTGGTTTCAAGCCCGCAAAATACTCTGGGCCTGGGACTTGGAGGAATGTTTACCTTAAGGCTGAACAAACGGTTCGAAGTACGGGCGATCTTTCCGCAATTGTTGTTTGTAAACAAATCGATCACTTATACACTTAAGTATCCGAATACGGCTTATGATGAAACGAAGGAGATGAATAAAAACATTGAATCAATATTATTGGGTCTCCCATTGCAGGTTAAGTTCCGAAGCGACAGGATCGACAATTTCCGGGTGTATATGATGGGCGGTGGTAAGTTAGAATATGACCTCTCGAGCCGGGCACGCGCAAAGAATGCGGAAGATCTCGTAAAACTCCAACCCTTTGATTATGGCTTTGAAGCAGGAGTGGGATTTAATTTTTATATGCCTTATTTTATACTTTCCCCTGAAATAAAAATCAGCAACGGGTTAGGTAATTCTCACAGCCGGGATCCTAATCTTAAGTTTTCTAATGTAATAGACAGGCTGCAAACCCGCATGATCGTGTTCTCTTTAATATTTGAAGGGTAAGAGTTCATTATTCATTCAACAGCCGTTAAACTAATTTCTATTTTCTCCCTTTTATTAAAACCTTTAATTAAATCGGCATCTTTCTCGTCGTTAAAGAGAAAGTAAGCACCCAATTGTTCTACCAGCGTCATTTTGAGATCATGGTAACTAAGGAAGATAAGTTGTGAATTCAAGCGGTCGTAGTCAGTAATTACCTGTGGGAGTATTTGTAAAAGAACTCCACCTTTATATTCCCTGGAATAAAAACAACATACCGAGCCGTTAAGCCCCGGAACCAAAGGAACAGTTCGGGCACGGTATAAACAGGTTTCTTCATTATAAACTGTGTTCTGCCAGGCCTCGTTTAATTTCGTAAGCTCAACGTCCAATTCGTCTTCTATCATGGTCATCTGTATGAATTCATTTTTTACAAGGTTTATTTCAAGATGATATGTTTCCTCTCCGGACTCTGTCACCTCTTCTTTTATAAAGAAACTTTTAAAACAGGTAAATAGAAAATAAAGGGAGAGACTGATAGACGCTATTAAAATCACAGGAATGGCAATTGCCAGTATCACCAAATTTATTACGGCTTTAAATGGATTCTTTTTTTGTGGGCTAATATTTTTGGTAACTGAAAACTGCATTGGCTCGGTGCTGTGGTAAAGGTAACAAGATGGAAGCGAGATTTGTTTCAAACCCGGAGGTGCACAGTCGAGCAAGGAAATTTTTTTGTGAACGTTGAGTCTTCCGGTCTTTGTGTTTAACTTGCTTTTAATGAAAAAACTGTTATTATTTATTTGCTTTCTCCATTGCAGCATATTGTTGGTTGCTCAGAGAAAGCCTTTCCGGTTTGTACACATCAGTGATACACATATCGGTTCACCAAGTGGTTCTGCCGAGGAAGACTTACGGCAAACAATAGCCGACATCAATTCGATGAGTGATATTCCTTTTGTGGTAATTACGGGCGATATAACGGAACTGGGTACCGATGCGCAATTAAGGCTTGCCAGGCAGTTGCTGGATGAACTAAAAGTTCCTTACTATATTATCCCCGGGAACCACGATGCATGCTGGAGTGAAAGTGGCGGGGTGAGTTTTGCACGTGTTTTTGGATACGATAAATTTCAGTTCGATTACCAGGGTATTCGATTTCTGGGTTGCCCAAGCGGCCCTTATGTTAGAATGAGTGATGGTCATATACCACGGGATGCCATTGTTTGGCTGGACAAACTCCTAGATAAAACGTCTCCTGATCAGCCGTTGATCTTTTTCAATCACTACCCGATAGACAGCAGCCTGGACAATTGGTACAACATAACTGACCGGTTACGTAACTATAATACTTTAATGATTGGCTGTGGTCATGGTCATGGCAACAGGCAATTTAATTTTGATGATATTCCAGGTGTGATGGGCCGTTCGAACTTACGGGTAAAAGATGCAACAGGCGGTTATAACCTTGTTGATGTAGGAAAGGACACAATAACCTATTCAGAGCGCAGGCCCGGGGTTTCCACCTTATCTCCCTGGGCACGCGTGCCCATCAAACAACACAAATACGATAAGAACAAAAAGTTTTACCGGCCCAATTATCTGATCAATGACCGATATCCACAGGTGAAAGAAAAATGGATTTTCTCATCCGACGCAAATGTTATCTCTACGCCGGCCCATGCTGATGGCCTGGTGATCTTCGGGAACCAGCAAGGCACGATACAGGCGGTTAATTTACAGGATGGTAAGAAGAAATGGTCATATTCTACCGGTGGTTCCATCTTTTCATCGGGCGCCATAAGTAGTGGTAATGTAGTGCTTGGGTCAGGGGATGGTTATGTGTATTGTATCCAAACGAATAATGGTGCTTTGAAATGGAAGCTGCAAACCGGTGCTGCTGTTTTAGGATCGCCTGTTATTGAAAAGGGAGTTGCTTATATCGGCAGCAGTGATCATATTTTCAGGGCCATAGATATGAATTCTGGAAAGATAATATGGAAATTCGAGGGTCTTGAAGGCCCGGTAGTAAGCACACCCCTATTGTATGAAGAGAGTGTAATTTTTGGAGCGTGGGACAATCACCTGTACTGCCTGGCCATCGCGGATGGGATGTTGCAATGGAAGTGGGACAATGGTTCCCCTATTATAAATTATTCTCCCGCATCGTGCATTCCGGTAGCAAACGACAGTGTCGTTTATGTGGTAGCTCCAGACCGCTATATGACAGCAATCGATTTCTTGACCGGCCAAACATTATGGAGAAATAATGAGTCCACCGTACGCGAGTCAATTGGTATTTCTGCCGATGGAAAATGGGTGTATGGAAAAACCATGAAGGATACAATAGTTGCTTTCCCTACTGGGCGGGAAAAGCCAACAGCAGCCTGGAAAATGGATTGTGGGTTTGGTTATGAACATGTTCCATCGATGTTGATTGAAAAAGAAAAAGAACTGTTTTTTGGTACAAGGCTCGGGGTGGTCTATGCTTTAGATGCCAAACAACAGCATGTTTTGTGGGCGCATAAGATTGATAATTCAATGGTAAATACCGTCAGCGTACTCGATAAGTTTCATGTGCTGGCGGCTACTATGGATGGGAAGGTTTCCCTGCTTGAAATCGTAAAATAGGTAATTGGCAAACAAGGTCCCAAATATATTGATTAAACATAAAGTTGTAACTTTTAGATCAGTTAACTTTTAATTGATGAGCAAGAAAATTCTAATGCTCGCAGGAGATTTCGTAGAAGATTACGAAGTTATGGTGCCTCACCAGTGTTTGCTGGCTGTAGGCTGTACTGTTGATGGTGTATGCCCGGATAAAAAAGCCGGGGAAGCCATCCCTACTGCGATTCATGATTTGTCGGCCTCCAGACTTATGCCGAACTGCGCGGTCATAATTTTATCCTTAATGCAAGTTTTCATGATGTTAACCCCGAGATATATGATGGACTTTATATCTGTGGGGGGCGGGCACCTGAATATACCAGGTTAAACCAGCGGGTGCTTG
>JBBPYM010000314.1:0-21051 GCA_038199905.1 Chitinophagales bacterium
AAATTCCTCCGCACCCACTACAGCAAACCCGGTCTGCCCGGCTAAGAGCGCGATCTCGGGAGTACTAAAATAGCGCATTGGGTGTGTTTCTGTAAATTCAAGAAGCTCGCCGTTCATTTTATCGGTCACGCTAACTTCATAGTTAACTTCCGCCACATTTTTATCGATAAACATGGTGGTCTCCCCTTTCCGGGTGACCTGGATGAGCTCGTTTTGCTGGTATTTTGTCCGTGCAACTGGTAAATGATGAAGCACCGCTGGTCCATACCAAAAATCAAAAGCAAAAATACCCCCGGGTTTCAGGTGTTGCGACACTTGTCTGAAAGCCGCCAATAGCTGTTCATTAGTGGTAAGGTAACATAGGCTGTGAAACAACGATATGGCTGCGTCAAACTGTTTATCGATCTTGAAATCAGTAATGTCTGCCAACACTGGCCTGAAATCCCTGATGTTTTTCTTTCGTGCAAGTTCAATCATTTCCGCGCTTCTTTCAACGCCGGTAATTTTATAACCCTGTTCTGAAAGATAACGGGCATGATTACCCGTGCCAGAGCCAAGTTCTAGCAAATCGGTAGCACCCGGCAAAAGTTTTCGCAGGTGACTGTGAACATAGGCTGCTTCAGATTGATAATGTTTGTCCTTGTACAGCAGGTCGTAATATGCGCTATATAGCTTAAAATTAGAGATCACAGGGATTGGGTAACCAGCGTGTTTTTAATATTGGTAAATTTTACTTTGTCATCTTCACAACTATATGGGCCTTGTTTCACTTCAATGATTTCGGCATCCTCCAGTATCTCAAATCCGTGCCCGCCTGATGCAAGCAAGATCACATCACCCTGGTGCAGCGATCGACTTTGAAGGTAAGTTTGATTTTCATCGTAGAAGTCTACGCGCACCACACCGGATTTAATGAGCAGCACTTCCTGCGTGTACATGACCTTTCTTTCGAGATGTTTGTGAATATGGGGCTCGATAAGGTACCCTTTTGGACGATTCATATAACCTAACTGCTGGGAAAATTCACCGGGAGTAAAGAAAGTTATACCGTCTCTTTTGAACTCAGACCGGATAATAATAGCCATTAATACCTGGTCAAATAAAATGTTTTCTATCATGAAGCCTGTCTTTTCCCTTTTAATAATGTGTTACGTGTCAATTTTACGATCTGCTTTTTAATGTAACAGAAGTGGCTATTCAGATTGATGACATTAAATATTAACGCGATTTAAAAAAGGATAAGGTTTCAATCAAAGGTTTAGAAGCTGTAAGCAATGATCCGGCTTACCAAACAACAATTTATGTAATTTATTTTAAATGAAAATGTTTTTGAGATCTAGATCGGTAATTTATAATCCCAATAATCCTCTTTTAGTACCCAGTTTCTTACTGAATTATCCGTGTTAAAGGCCGATTGATGAAACGAGTATCCCTCTTTGTATCTACCGTTAAATCTCTCCTGCAATTTTAAAATCTCGTCCGGCAGGCTGGTTTCATTATTTTTTAGCGCTTTTTTCAGCAAAGAACCTGCTTTGCTTACAATACCACTAAATGCAGCTGCTGGCTTTTTACCTATTGTTCCGGGATGACTGCCGTTTTTCAGATCTGTAAAAGACTGGCATACTCCATTATAATAAAACCAGTTTTCAAAATATTCGGGTGTGAGTCTTTCTGCCGGCACCTGGTGATACACCAACGCTTTAGCGGAATATATTGCTTTTAAATTGCGGGCCTTTGCCTTTAATGAAAGGCCAGTTTCGCCGTCTCCCTGGTATCGCTGCAGGAGTTTAGTGATACAATCTGGATGGAAACCGCCAAGATCTAACAACGCTTTTTTCCTGATACTATAATTTAAACCGAATATATATAACGGATCAAATTCTAAACGTTCAACGCCGATATCAATGAGGCTCAGTGGAAGGCACATGCTGCCACCATAAGGAGAAGGCTGCCAGAAAAATTGAACCCATGACGGCGGGTATCGATGATATTTAGGTAATGACGGTCCCCCGATTAGGGATAAATCTTCGTCGTCTGAAAATAGCTGTATTATCGAAGTAATCCAGCAGGGGTTGAGTTCAACATCATCATCGATGAACGAGATGATGTTGGCTTGTGAAATTTCTGTTCCCTTGTGCCTGCCAGTTAGTTGCCCGGGTTCGTCGTCGTAATGATAGACGACATTTTTAAGTTGCTGTTCGTACTGCAGGCAAACTTCGCGGGTATCATCTGTTGAGCCGTTATCAACAACAATAACTTCAAAAAGCCAGTCTGATGGATGCTGGTCGACTATACTCTGCAGCGTTTTTTTTAAAGATGCCGAACGGTTGAGGGTCGGTATGATAATGCTGAGTTGCAAGAGTGTTTTTTGATATTTGGAATTTTAAGAGCCGCAAACTGTTTACGGAAGTGATTAAACCATGAGACAGTTATGCAGGAGTGACCAAAAAGCCAGTCAACTAGTAAGAAGGATAATACCCAGTTCCTCTCTTTTCAAGCTATTTGTTACCCATAAGTCCAAAATGCATTTTTTGGTTTGACAGATATAAATTGAACGTGCAAGTGCGTGAAATTGTTTCGATTTGTGTATCAATGCGCAGAGATTGCTACACGCGGTATCATCCTGTTTCAACCGTTCCTCCGGAACAGATGCTTATTCATTGTTTTTTCTACCCACCTTACGTTCCGCTGGAACGTAGGTAAAAGATTAATGACCAAACGCTTCTTCCTAAACAGTATCAACGAAGTTCTTCTCCACCTTATTAAATACCATCAGACCTACCACGAAGAACACAATCGATGCCACCACGCTATATATAAAGGCTCCGGTATAAAATTCACCGGTGCCGATGAAGCCATAGCGAAAGGTTTCTATAAGACCAGCGACTGGATTTAGTGCAATAATGCTTTTATACTTTTCCGGAACAATTGATAAAGGATAGATAACCGGTGTAGCATACATTAGCAGTTGTACCCCAAATCCAACCAGGAAGGCAAGATCGCGGTATTTGACGGTGGCGGCGGTGACTATTAAGCCTATACCCAGCCCCAGCATTGCCATCAGTACTAATATCACTGGAAACAATAAAAGATATATATTAGGATGCACATTTTTCCCATCGAAAGCGTACCATGACAGCATTAAAATGAAGAGCAAAAATTGAACGCCGAATTTTACCAGGTTGGATATCACAATGCTGAGCGGCATGATCAACCTTGGAAAATATACTTTGCCAAATATGGCTGAATTATCACGAAGCACACCGCTTGTTTTTGCTAAGCATTCAGAAAAATAACTCCAGCTAACGGTACCGGCCAGGTAAAACAAGGCAGGGGGCGCTTCCTCCGTGCTGATCTTGGCCAGCCGGGAAAAAATAACCGTAAAAATGATGGTGGTAAAAATCGGCTGGATAAAAAACCATAATGGTCCGAAAACAGTTTGCTTATAGAACGACACGAAATCACGTCTTACTAATAACCATAATAGGTCGCGGTAGTTCCATACATCTTTTAGGTGCAGGTTAAATAAACTGCTCTGCGGTTTTATCTCCAGGTCCCAGTAATGCTCTTTAGTTTCCATGTTGAAACAGTTGCTCTTTTTTATTTATTCCTCAACCCGGTGAACCTGGTCGTTTTTGAGTACATATTTCTGATTGCTTTCCGGGCATACGGCACAACCGTTTCTATCAAACATTAATGTAAGTCCATACTCACTCACCCAGCCACACTGCCGGGCAGGGTTGCCTACAACAAGTGCATAAGGTTTTACTTCATCTGTAACAACGGCTCCTGCGCCAATCATGGCAAACTCACCAATATTGTTACCGCATATAATGGTTGCATTGGCACCGATCGTAGCACCCTTTTTTACCAGCGTATGCCGGTACTCATGTTTTCGTTCTATTGCACTGCGGGGATTTAGAACATTCGTAAAAACCATGCTGGGCCCCAGGAATACATCGTCCTCGCATCGAACTCCTGTATATACACACACATTATTTTGCACTTTCACATTCGTGCCCAACACAACATTACTGGCTATAAACACATTCTGACCTATTATGCAACATTCACCTATAACCGCACCATGCATAATATGTGAAAAATGCCAGATTTTGGTTCCTGTACCAATATCGGACGGGGCGTCAATTATTGCTGTGGGATGAGCATAGAAATCTTTTTTTTCAGCAAGGCTCATTTTTTACCGAATGCTTTCTTTATCGCGCCGATTATTCCCTTTTGCTTCTTCTTTTCTTCTTCAAAATACTCCCCACCATGACCGCGTCCATAGCTGTATCCGTACCCATAGTTACCGTAATACCCTCCATAAGTGCTGCTGGTTTTTACATCATTCAGCAGTAAAGAAATCCTGGGTAGCTTATTCTTTTTATAAACCTCGTTAACCAGTCCGAGTTGCTTCTTCAATGTGTAATCCTGGCGCATGATATATAATGTCGCGTCAGCATAAGCACCAAGCACCACGGCATCACTCACCAGTCCAAGGGGTGCGGAGTCAATGATGATCGTATCAAAATGCAGCCTCAGGTAGTCGAACAGTTCTTTTATCTTAACATCCAGTAATAACTCGGCCGGATTGGGTGGAATCGGTCCGCATGGAATAACATATAAGTTATCTACCTGGGTTACCGGAAGGATGATTTGCTGGATCGTGGCATTTCCCACAATAAAATTGGTAATGCCTTCTTTACCTTTGAGGTCAAGACCTGCAATAATTTTTGGCTTGCGAATGTCAAATTCAAGGATGATGGTCTTTTTTCCCGCCAGGGCCATTACTGAGCCGATATTTGTGCTGACGAATGATTTACCCTCCCCGCTAAATGATGATGTTACAAGTAGTACCGGGCGCTCTATTTTATTGAGGATATATTTAAGGTTGGTGCGTATAACCCTGAATTGTTCAGAAATAAATTTCCGGTTGTTTTTGGTAACAACGAGCGTTTCCGCGCCATCCGAATGTCCGATCTCACCTAATATCGGCGCCTGGGTCAACTTTTCAACATCCTGGCGACTTGTAATTTTGTCGTTGAGATATTCTTTTATTACCAGGTAGGATAGCGGAATTCCCAAGCCGAGCAGCACGGCTAAAATGTAAGCCCCTTTTTTGTCTGGCCTAACAGGAACCGTTAGCGCCCTTGCCGGCTCAAGTACTTTTGAATTGGAAACCGTTGCTGCCGATGAAATAGAAGTTTCAAGCTTTTTTTGGAGAAGATAAGAGTACAACTCTTCCAGTATCTTTTGTTGGCGGGTAATTTCTAACATGCCCCTTCCCTTTTTCGGAACTTCCCCTATCTCAGTTTCAGCTTTGCTTGCCCTTGCTTTCAGATTATCCCGGTTGATAATATACGACTGCCGTATACTGGCAAGACTTGTTATAATCTGCTCCCTCAAGGTTTCTAATTCTGTATCTATATCTTTAATAAGCTGGTTTTCCGCGGTAGTGGTCCTCAAACTGGTTTCCCGCTTTAACTGGGCTGCATTGTATTGCCCGACAAGCACCTGTAAGGAGGGCTCGGAGATACCCAACGAAACGGGCACCGTTTTGTAAAGGTTTTTTTCATCCTCCAAATATTTGCTCAGAAAACCAAGCACTCTTAACTGAACTTCCTGGATAGTTAAACTGCTACTGATCGAACTTAGCTCACCAAAAGCTATAACTGATTGCTGTTCAATGTTAACCGCGTTATTTGTTTCCCGGTACGTTTGAAGACTAAGTTCCACTTCACTTAGTTCACGTTTTAAAGTGTCAACACTTTGTTCAATAAAGTCAAGTGTATTAAAAGTGATGATCCGCTTGTCCTCTACACTCGACAGGTTATATTCCTGCATCAACTGGTTCACTATATCCTTACCAAGCCTTGGATTTTCAGTTTCAAGGCTCACCATAAGAACGTTGGAATAGTCATTTATTGGCGCAATGCTAAAACTTCCTGCGATACCGCTGGCAATATCATCTATGGGCATCCAGGTTACCGTAAATAAGCTGCTCCCATACTGCTGAAA
Organism: Chitinophagales bacterium; assembly: GCA_038199905.1. Lineage (GTDB taxonomy): Bacteria > Bacteroidota > Bacteroidia > Chitinophagales > Chitinophagaceae > JADCRZ01. Next base: position 6,022 of record JBBPYM010000314.1, read on the forward strand.
ACTTACAGGTCGTTTAATGAAACGGAACTTACCATAAGCGGTTTCAATGATTTGTCCAAAATACACCGGTTTGGGTTGTTCGTCAAGATTGAGGGTCGTCTCATTGACGAAATTTACCTTGATTGCAAAAGCCTGCAGAGAATCCTTAATTTCCAGTATTTCCAACCAAAACGGTGACTCATTTGGATGAAGCTGGTAGGATTTTAGATTACCTTCCGAAATATAAATCAACTGAAGCCCCAGCCTGTTAACTATCCGCTTGGAAATGCCAGTGGATTTCATGATCTGCACTTCATCATTGAGATTCTGCGATTCACTTCCCATAAACAGGTCAGCGAATTTGTCAGAAGCGCCTGTCCGGCTGTCTTTTTTAATCAGCATCTTGGACTGAACCTGGAAAACCACCGGAGAATAGCGCAGTTTAATAAAAGCTAAAACAAGGAAGAGTGCTGTAGATAAAATAAGCCAGGGAACATACTTAAGATATTTAAGCACGAATTCCCTCGGGCTAAAAGCGGGTGATTTATCTTGTTGTGTGCCAACCAGGTCGTCCATAATTGATTATTGGAATTTTTTCTATTTTATCTGAATACCGTATAAAGAAATACCAGTGTTGATATTACGCTGGTACCTATGGAAATATTCCTTGCAGTTGTTTGATCGGCATTTGCCACCTTAGTACGCGTTTGTTCCACTATTATAACATCGTTCTGTTTCAAAAAATAGTAAGGCGAGTTAAATATTTCCGGACTGGTAAGGTCCAGCCTTGCAAACTCCCTCTTGCCGTCAACCTCCCGTATTACAATTACATTTTCCCGCTTTCCATAAATCGTCAGGCCCCCTGCCAAACCAATGGCCTCAAATACATTTACTTTTTCATTTGGCACTGTGTACACCCCTTCCCGCGTTAATTCACCCACTAAAGTCACTTTGTAGTTAATAAAACGAATTATACAATAGGGGTTTTTAAGAAATTCTGCCAGTTTGGAATTCAACAGATCCGCAACTTGAACTTTAGTCAATCCTTCTACATGCAGTGCGCCAATACCCTGCATTTGTATTTGACCGCTGTCATCTACAAGGTAGCCGCCGGCAGTATTTGACTGGTTGTAAATGGCTGTAGCAGCAAAGTTATCACTGAACACCACTATACTTAGTATATCAGCGCGTTGTACTTTTGGCGCTTCTACTAGTATTTTACTTAACTGAGCAGTATCAAAACGGCCTTGCACGTACTGAATGGGGCGACTATTAATGCAGGATGCGAAATGGCATGTCAATAGGAATATCAACAGAGTCTTTATTATGCTCATAGGAAAATAGTAGCTTACTGCTTTAAAAAAGGAGCGGCGTAGGAAATTAGTCAATATTTATGCTGTTTCGCATGGCTTCGCCCTCTCAGTCACATTTACCGGGTAAAGTGCTGATTAGGAAATTGTTATGTTTTTATAATACAAAAGGCATATACAGGCATTTGCTTAATGCTCCCGTATACGCCGATTAATTACAACAGGTGTATTTTTTTATCAAAAACGCCAAAGGCATGATAGTATCATTCAAAAAAAAAGTGATGGTAGTTTTATGCATTCTGAATATCAAAACATTTTGCCAATAACACAATCAATACTGCCCTGGAAATTTCGTGCAAATATAGTAGATTTTGCAATGCCAGACGAAGGGATGTGAGGAATTGACAGTCAGTTTCCGTATTAATAAACGTCAGAGTATTCAATCGCAAGCCGTGTTCCCAATGGAGGAATTGCACTAAATATCGAAATTGGTTAATACTCAAATTCTTATTGTTGTTTTCCACACTACTGACGACTATAGGCCCCGTCACGAAATTTACAACTTAGAATAGGTACAATTAGTTTAAATGCGATAAAGAGGAGTAAAGCTTTCATGAAAGAGTATATTGGTGGATGTTTCTCCCTCATCAGTTGCGACCCGTAATTGAATGATATTAAAAAAATTACATATCACAATGTCAAAATCCAAACGGCGAAAATTGTTGGGAGCGATGTTGATTATGACTTAGTGATCTTGATACATAAAAGTCAATTTGAATGATCTTGCTAGTAGATATCCTATCGCTGGTCGTTTCCTCGTGTAGAAAATCGAGCCTGTTTGGCTAACTTGGAACTTATATGGACCAGCTTTCTAAACAAAGATATTATTCCCTGGATGTTTTCAGAGGTGCTACTGTAGCTTTAATGATTCTCGTTAACAATCCCGGTAGTTGGAGCCATATTTATGGCCCGCTGGAACATGCGCCATGGCATGGTTGTACGCCCACCGACCTCGTTTTTCCCTTCTTTCTTTTTGCCGTCGGTAATGCTATGGCTTTTGTGATGCCGCGACTTGAAGCAGCAGGAACAACCGTTTTCCTGAAAAAAGTCCTTGTAAGGTTCCTGGTTATTTTCACCATCGGTTTGGTGCTTTCCTGGTCTCCATTTGTGCGATGGCATGATAACCAGTTGGTTCTTAAGTCCTTGGAAACTGTAAGAATAATGGGAGTTCTTCAGCGTATTGCGCTATGTTACTTATTTGCGTCCTTTATAATATATTTTTTTAAAACAAGAGGCGCCTTCATGATCTCTATAATTATTTTAATAGGGTACTGGATGATTTGCCTGCTTGGTGGAAACCAGGCAGATCCATATAGCCTGGAAGGTTTCCTGGGAACAAAAATCGACCGGTTTTTACTGGCTCCCAACCATATTTACAAAGGTGAAGGAGTAGCTTTTGACCCTGAAGGTCTATTAAGCACTATTCCGGCAATAGTACAGGTAATTATCGGTTACTTCACCGGCCAGTTTATTCAAAAGAAAGGTAAAACTTTTGAAATGCTCAGTACGCTCTTTGTCGCGGGAACCCTTTTGACTTTTGCCGGTTTCTGTTGGGACCTGATTTTTCCGATCAATAAAAAAATGTGGACGAGTTCATTTGTTCTCTATACTTCAGGAACGGCATGTTTAGTATTGGCGGTTATGATCTATTTAATAGAATTCAGGAACTATAAAGGTTTCCCCAGCGGCTTTTTTAAAGTATTTGGGAAAAACCCTTTATTTATTTTTGTATTAAGTGGATTTATGCCCAGGCTCCTCGCCCTGGTGCGCATACCAACTCAGTTCGCTGAAAAGGGAAACCCGGCCTTTTTGAGCCCTTTTGCCTGGTTTTACGAACATATCTGCAAGCCGGTTTCATCAAATTTGAACAATGGGTCACTTTTTTACGCGCTCTGCATGATAAGCTTTTACTGGCTGATTGTTTACCTGCTCGATAAAAAGAAGATATATATAAAGGTTTGATCCCTAACAAAAGTTATTTAATAATCGCTCCACTTAGTTTTTCCATTTTGCTCGACCATTGTACAAAATAACGACCGGATGGCAGATTGGATAAAGAAACGGCTGTACGTGAACTTCTTGCTATTACCGGTATTATCTTTAATAACCTGCCGATATAATCATAGATTCTTATTTCTCCGGAATTTCTGCGTGGATGCTCAACAGTGATAGTCTTCTGGAAAGGATTAGGATAAATAAAAATTTTAAATTCCCGTGAAAAGTCACTGAATAACTTGATAGTGGAACTGTATAAAACGGAACTATCCGTATAAATGCTCTTTAGCCGGTAAAATATTGAATCTATTCTATCATGCGTATGTGAGTATTGATAGTTGTTGTTTTTGCCATCATTTAAGGCTTTGAGATTACCCGCGCTGAGGAAATGAATTCCATCCAGACTGGATTCCACGCTAAATGAAGAAAAGTCTGATTCATTAAAAGTTTTCCAGTTTACAATAGACTCCGTTTCAGATTTGGTGGTGCCGGTAAAAGTAGAAAAACCGCCGGGTGTTTTAAAAGGTATTCCATAATTTTCGCCCAAAGGACGATTGGGATAAAACAAAGGCGGATTGATGATTCCGGCGGCAATTTTCCTGACAGAATCTGCCTGGAGCGTTTGGGCAAGCGAATAGTTCCCGTTATCAGGATCAACAAAAATCGCTTTTAAGCCAATCGGGTTGTTCCTGAGATCAATAATTATGCTGTTTTTATCCTGGCCTGTCAGTAACTGCCATTCTGATAATGTTGCAAGACTGCTTTCGCCATTATTATTTGGCCCAGCGACCCAGTTAAATTTTGAGCCCCTTAAAAGAATAAATGCATTATAATCACTTGAAATATTGGTAGAAGTTCCTCGTCCGCCGCTATTGTTAGCCAGGTACATGTACACTGAATTATTATCGTTTACATCACATATATAAATGTTGTGGTTAGCTTTCAAAAAACCGGCAACCTGCACCGTAGTTACGGTTTGAAATTCCCCATGATAGGTAGAAAAATCATGAATGATCGAATTGGTCAACTCAACATTTATATTGTTGTGAAGACCCCTTATTCCGTAAGCAACCCAGCCGTTCGCAGCGTTCTGGTTTTGATCATTTCCATTGGTTTTGATTAGTACATTACTTATATTCACCTGCGATGTAACATTTGATTTGGATAATAACAACATGGCAGACTGATTGGTATTCCTGAATATAGAATTTTTAATATTTAGCTTAGTTGCACCTCCATACCAACCTGTTGGGTATCCTTCCACGTAGCAATTTGAGACATCTACAGAGTCTGTATCGTAAGCGCTTAACCCGTTCACCGCCACAGTTGAATCTCCGAATGCATACACATTATTTAATACCAGTGATTTATGATTTACCTCGCCGTTGGTATGTGTGTAAACGGCGGTACGTGCATCTAAAAACATAGTATTGCTAATCTTGTTATCACCATCCTTCCCTTCGGCATTATAAAATACAGCGTCAATCCCGTCTGTTAAACCTTTTGTTCCGGGCAAAAACAGGCAACTGTCAATTGTTCCGCTTTTTAGTACAGTATGATGTGTACCACCACCCTGAAATATAGTATTTTTCACAAGTGTATTTCTACCCCCGGCAAGCATTCCATAACCATTACCCGAGGTTTGCAGGAACAAATTTTCATAGGTTGCATTATCCGTATATAATCCGTTAATATTATAGTTGCGCCTTGTCACTTCATACCTGAACCGGTTGTTACCGGGTGCACCTACTGTTGGATGTATATAAATCATAATTGGATTGACCGTTAAATTGGAAGTGTAGAATGTTCCAGGTAACCTATTACATTGTTCTAACGTTGATACATAGGTCAGGTAATTAACTGCCGTTATAGGATGAGTTTGCTCGAAAAGTGTATCAATTTCAGCGATCAGCACGTAATGATATGCAGGGCCACTTAAATCAATTTCATGGGTTAAAAGGTACTGGAACACGTTACGGGCAGATGGTGTACTAGTCCAATCTTTTATAACATCCATTCCACTGATCCGGGCAAACTTTTTTGTGCTGGCTAAGCCGAAACTGTTCACCTGCACATTGCTTCGAAGATGATTAAATTGTTCCCGAAACAAGCTGTTTCGCTCAAGGTTTAAAGCGGTCAGGCTTCCCGCGACGGTGGACTGTGAAATAATAGTTTCCAGGCTGCTGATACTTAATTTCGGAGAAGTCGCCGATCGACCGTCATTGGAGTCGGAACCATTATTAGATACAAAAAATTCATAACTATCGGTCCCAGGGATCGTATCCAATGCAGTCAGAACAGTTGTTTTTTTTAAATCTGTATAAAAATTAATATTTGAAGCAAAAGAGCAGTGGGATGCAGATAAAAGACAGAATATAACAGACGCCTTCCCTAAAAGTCTTCTCATAGGATTAGTGGGTTTTCAGATTAAGATATAAAGTGCAAAATTTTAATATGTCCAAAGTGCCTAAAATTAATGCTTATAAGCCAACACAATATTATTAAAAAACGGCTATTTCTCAGTATTTGGATGGATTCCCCTCAGCGATCCACATAATATTTTTTAAAGCAATAATTTGATTACGTTGCTACAAACAATGGTAATGAGCCTGTTCAAAATTTAAATAGCAGGGTCTTTTATAATTATTGGAGTTAGTTTGATAACCCAATCACTATTAGTCCTGGTCGGTTTAAATTGATCTTCTGCCTACCAGGAATTACAATTCAATACCTTCCAGTCCGCCGAAAAGATCCCATCCTGAGGCATGGCATTCGTCAACAGTTTATGATAATATTTCGGCGTGTATTACTCGATCCACCTTGTACATTAGCAATTATAAGTTTAGCTGAAAATTCATTCGCTTTCATTTTTGGGCTGAGGCCCCCGCGAACGTGTTGCTTAAACAGCTATAGCTCACAGCTGTCAGCTATAATTATCAGCCACTTTCGAATTTATGAAATACAAATTAAATAATTGAGATGGAATCTCAGCAAGTTGAACTCGTTCAAGACGGCTGATAGCTGACGGCTGATAGCTGAAAGCTACCTCAAATACGGACTCTCAAACCCTAACTTTTTTAATCCCTTCTGCACCTGGGGGTCGCTCATAAATAATTTCCATATCAACCCGGTGCGATAGTTTTCGATCATAACAATTATAGGGCCCTGGTCAATGGCAAGGTGTGATTTTGCGTACCAATGTTCCGATTCATTAAAAGCATCAACAAAACCGTATTCAGTCCATATCTTTTCTCCCAGGTCATTATAAAAATGTTTTAGCGCCTGCATAGAAAATTCAGGCGTATAAGGGAAGGCCGATAAAGCCGCAGTAGGACTGATCACGCCCAGGTCTTCAGTGGGGGAATGCGCGCCATACCCCAGGTGATTATCACTGGCCGTAAGTCCCCAGCAGTTTTCCCCATAACCTTTAAAATTTTTAGGATTATCAATACAGTAAGCCCTGTTGATAAGCGTATGATTTGTATTCTGTTCCCAGTAATCGGCGTATTGATCTTTAAGTCCGCGTGGGTCGAGTCCTAAAAATGAGTAGTGCGAGAAGAAGAGCGGACCGCCATAATCAAAACCCAATGGCAGTTTATAGGAATAGAATGTTTTACCATTTTTAAAAAAATTGCTTTGCGCCCAGCCCCTGTTATATACCGATGTTGGTACCGGGTATCGTTCTGCAGCGGCAGCCAATACGTAAGTGATCAAGGCTTCGTTGTAACCCCTTAGTGGAAAATTCATGGCCCAGCCGTTATTGGGCGACCAGTGCCAGTACAATACTTCTTGATTACCTCTTGTGAACCAGTTCCATTCCACCTCTTCCCATAACCCGCCGATGCGGTTACGCATATCCCTCTCTGTGTTATTGTTTCCATTGAAGTATTGTCTTGCACATAATAACCCCTGGAAAAGGAAGGAGGTTTCTACAAGGTCGCCTCCATCGTCCTTGCGACTAAAAGGAATAATCTTGCCGGTTTCTCCGTTGAGCCAGTGCGGGAAAACGCCATGGTAGGCATCTGCTTTCGACAGGAACTTTACCATCTTTAACAACCGTTGTGCTGCCTGTTCGCGGCTGATCCATTTTCTTTCCGCGGCTACGATGATGGCCATTATGCCGAAGCCGGTGCCCCCCGTTGTTACCACTTCGTTGCCGTAGTCGTAGGCTACGTTGCTACGTTCCCTGGAGAGGCCACTTGTGGGATGGCCGAATTCCCAGAAATAACGGAAGGTTTGTTTTTGAACGAGTTCAAGGAGGGCGGTGTCGGAGAGATTTTTCTTGCGGGCGAATTGTTGGGAGGAGGCTGTTATGACAAGGCACCATATCAGACTTAGTATTATGCCGGAACGTTTCATTGCTTGTTTTTTTTTTAAACCACAGAGAAATTCAAGAGAAAAACAGGGAGTGACGCAGAGGAATACCTCGCACCCCAAAACTACTTCTTCGTTGTGTATAGTGCCAGCACTTCCGCATCACTAAGGGCTTTATTATATATCCTGAACTGATCCAGGATACCGATAAAATTTCGTGCCCAGGGTTCAGCGCCGTGATTGGTGGTTAAGCTTGGCACAGTCATAAACTGCAGAGCGCCTACTACCATGCCTCCGGCATCTGCAAACGCAAGCGGACCATAACTGCCACTTTTAATGACACTCGTTAATACCGATACACCATTGGAATAAATCTTTATGGTAGACGTAGTGCCGTCATAACTGACACCAATATGCGACCATTTGCCAAATACGTTCGGGATCTTTATCTCGGTCCAGCTTTCTTTGTCAGTAACGTTTTTATTCCACATGTGCACTTTAAGAAAAGCCGTGGTAGCATCCGCTGAATAACCTTCCAGGAATACTTCAAGGTTGCCCCAGAACTCTTTGGTATTTGATATCGCGAATATACCGGTGGCATTTACCGCGGGAGGAGAATTCATCCAAAATGAAAGGGTGTAACTGCCAAGATTTTTTAGTGTGTCGCCTGGAGCGGCGACTAACAAATACCCATTCGAACTACCCTGCAGTCCCTGCCCGGATATACCGGCGGCATAACTTACATTGGTAGCAATGACGGCTAGTTTGTTCTCACCGCTGTCGACAATGCCATTTTCAAAAGCAAGGAATGTTTTTAGGGGATTATACGGTGGCGGTGGCGGATCTGGAATGATGACCAGTTCGGGTCTGTCCAACTTCTGACAGGAGATTATGCCGAGGCTGAAAACGATGGCAAAAACTATAGCCCCGGACATTAATATTTTATAAGCTCTCATGATATCTTATTAAAAAAATTGAATAATATTTTGTGGAAACCAGGGTATTAATAATCGGTGTTTTGTTTTAAGATTCCACCTGACTTGTCTATTTCCGGTTGTGGTATCGGCAGGTATTTGTTTTTATCCAGGTAAGGTTTTCCCGCGGCATTAAGTACAGCGCTGGCGATTCCCCATCTTACAAGATCAAAAAAACGGTCGTTTTCCATACCGAGTTCCACCCTTCTTTCATGCCTGATGGTATCCCTGATTTTCGCCTGGTCGGTCAGCACTATTTTCGGGAGTATGATGGTGCTGTTGCCTCTCGCACGTGCCCTGACAAGTTCCAGGTTAGCGAGTGCCTCCGTAATGTTGGCGGCTCCTCCCAATTCGTTCGCAGCTTCTGCCGCCATCAATACAACATCCGCATAACGGATCACACGCAGGTCGAACCATCTGCCTGACATGCTATTTGTCGAGGCCCTGATGGCGGGGTTGGTATATACTTTTTTATTCCAGTAATCCCTGGGAACATCTACTGTTTTGGCAGGCACCGACTCACCATAAGGGGTATTAATTTTACCTGCATACAAGAGGGTTGCGTCTTTGCGCGGATCACCGGGCTCAAATGCGTCTGCAAGCGATTGGGTAGGTGTGTTCCATCCAAAACCCAGGTTCCAGTTACCTGCACCTCTTACACCTTGCACGCCTGCGTATTGAATACCCAGGTCCTGCGTTTGAGTGTACAGTGCCTGGATCTCGAAGACCGACTCGCTGTTATTCTCAGCATCTTCCCTGAAAATTTTATCGTAAGCCGTATTAAGATTGTACCTGCCTGAAGTCATAACGGCTTTTGCCGCGCTCAATGCGGAGGCCCAGTTCTGGCGGTATAAAAATGTTTTGGCCTGCAATGCTTTTGCTGTGCCGCTGGTGACCCGTCCCGCATACAGAGCATCCCACGACAAGGGCAAGGTGGCGGCAGCCTCCGTAAGGTCGGCATCGATCAGTGCATAGATATGCGCAATGGGCGATTTGGCAATATTTGCCTGCGCCGCTGTTTTTACTTTAAAATCAAGTTTAGGCACTTCACCATACGCTCTCACCAGGTCGAAATACGCGTATGCACGGAGGAACTTTGCCTCTGCCCTATTGGTCAATGTTGGTGCATCGGTAGCTTTTATCGAATCTATATCCGCGATAACATTGTTGGCGAGTCCGATCAGTTTATAATGATCTCCCCAATAGTCGTTCAGCAGCCAGAAATCTTTTGTGTACTGAAAATTGTCAAAGAATTTTTCAGTGTCGGCAGCATCATTAACAGAGCTGCCCTTGTCTGCATCGTCTGAACGGATGCTGTGCACGGCGATATATTTTATCCCCGACATGCCTTCCGCGCGAAGTCCGGCATAGACGCCGAATATCTGGCTATCAAAGGACCCTGCAGTTAAATCGTCCGTTGTGTATCGACCCAATGGCTGACGATCAAGGAAACCTTTCTTACAACCCGTTATACCAACGGCTGCTGCAAACGCAGGTATCAAAAAAAGCCACTTGAATTTTATTAGTAGTTTCATACAATCGTTTTAAAAAATCTAGAAATTAAGGTTTAAGCCAAAAGTGTAAATAGCGGGCAAAGGATAAGAGCCGTTGTCTACACCAAAGTTTGTTGCGCTGCCACCGAATTCAGGCGTATAACCCGTGCTGTTTTTAAATGTTTTCAGGTTCTGTGCATTCACATATAAACGGAGGTATTTAAGGTGCATTTTATCCAGCAACCCGCGACTGAAATTATAGCCTATTTGCGCGTTCCTGATCCGGAAGAAACTACCGTCTTCGATGAAGTACGAGGAGATCAGGTAGTTGTTGTATCTTGAAGTGCTTAGGGTAGGTTCCCAGTTGGAAGTTCCAATGCCATTCCAGCGATCCAGTTTATGCTCGGGAAAATTAAATTGCGCATAGGTTGCACGATCCCAGTTGCGGAAAATTTCGTTGCCATATACACCCATAAAATCCGCGCCAACGTCAAATCCCTTATAATTCAAACTAAGAGATACACCATAGGTAAAGTCGGGGGAAGGATTTCCTATCACGGTGCGGTCATCTGTTGTTATGAACCCATCGTTGTTTACATCCTTGTATTTTATGTCTCCTGTTTTTATATCACCGATCTTGCTAACAGGGGATTTTTTAATTTCTTCGTTCGTTTGATAGATACCGTTAGCTACATATCCAAAGAAGTAACCAATCGGGTAGCCGGCTTTTGTACGGGATGGATCCTGCACAATTTCATAACCGGAACTTGATAAAGCGCTCACCTTGTTTTTAATGGTGGTAAGGTTGCCACTGATGGTGTAACTGAGATCACTGGTGATATTATCGTTCCAGGTAGCTAAGAACTCAAAACCGTGATTTTTTACTTCACCCAGGTTGCCTACACCTGGCGTGGTACCAGCAATGCCGGGAATGGTAACCAGCACACCATTTGTTTTTTTGTTATAATAATTGGCCTCGAAATGTAGTTTCTTGGCAAGGGTATTAAGTTCTACACCGGCTTCATAAGAGTTTACGGTTTCCCAATGCAGGTTTGGATCAGGAAGATATTCTGGTGTGAGCGCCTGCACTACATTGTTGCCGAAAACACCGGAGTTAGCGGAAGTAAGTAGCGGAAAAAACGGGTAGTAGCTACCTGTGTTCTGGTTGCCCAGTACACCCCAGGAGCCCTTTATCTTCAGGTCGTCAAAAACATTCTGACCGGTCATAAAGTCTTCCCTGCTGACCACCCAGGCGGCACCAATTGCTCCGAAGTTCTGCCAGCGACCGCCATTATTGGGGAACGCCGAGGTACCATCCCTCCTGAAAGATCCGTTTAGCAGGTACTTGCCCTGGTAATTATATAATGCCCGAAACAGGTATGATAGCGTTGCTGATTCCCAGGCACTGCCACCACCCTGCTGGGTACTTGCATCTCCAATGTCTGTGTACCAGAATCTCTCGTTGTTCGGAATAGGAAAACCTAGACTTTGATTTCTTCTTGAATTCACCCCTTCGTAAGACCTGTAGTAAGATGTAAAACCACCCAGGAGCGTGAGGCTGTGTTCCCCGAAAGTATTTTTATAAGTCAGCAGGTAGTCTTGCTGCACCTTTGTGTACATGTTGTGCGACTGTGATACGGAGGTAAGTCTTTCCAGGGAATCGATCGGCGCGGCATTTACGATATCTGGATTGTATACCCGTATAAGCGGCGTATAAGAACGGCCGGTATTAAAGCCATAATCCGCAAACAGCGTGGCTTTGAAATTAAAATGTTTCAGGAAGTCTACCTCGCCGAAAATATTTCCGACTACACGGTATTCATAGTTAAGCTGGGTATTTTTTCTAAGTTCAATATCTACCAATGGGTTGCCCACCTGTGCACGTTGAAAGTCGGGCAGTGCACTGTAAAGACCAAATTGTTCATTGTAAGCTTCTACAATTGGCGCGGCTAATACGGCGCCGCCAACACTCCTTTCCTGCGGCAGTTTTGCCCTGTAGCCATTAAGACTAAATCCAAACTTCAGCGCTTTCGATACGCGGAACTCATCATTGATATTCAGCGTCAGCTTCTGCAGGTTTTCATGTTTTATCAGGCCTTCTTCCTTTATATAACCGAGTCCCATATAAAACCTGTTCTTTTCTGTCGCGCCGGTGATACTTATACTATTGTAGTTGAGGATAGCATCCTGGAAGATAAGGTCCTGCCAGTCTGTGTTTCCCTGCCATTTGGAATAGTTGTAAGGCGTGTACGTGCGACCTGCATCTACTGCCTGGTTCTTTAACTGTTCGTCGTAAAGTGTTTTGAAGTCGGTAGCGTTCGTGACACCAATTTTGTCAACGACCTTCTTTACGCCCACACTGGAATTAAAGTTTACGTTCAACTGTCCGAGCTTGGCTTTTTTGGTGGTGATAATGATAACACCATTTGCCCCCCTCACGCCGAAAATTGCCAGCGACGATGGATCTTTCAGAATTTCCATCGATTCGATATCTGCCGGGTTTATAAAGTTGATGTTATCGTTAAGGATACCATCTACCACGTAAAGCGGTCCTACAGAATTGATACTGTTAGTACCACGGATGCGTACATCAGGCTGCGAACCGGGTCTGCCGGAGTTTACGATATACACTCCCGGTACTTTTCCCTGGATGGAAGCAACGGGGTTGGTCGCCGGTTTGTCCGCAATTTCCCTGCCTTTTACCGTTGAGATAGAACCCGTAAGATCACGTTTATTGGCGGCTCCGTAACCAATTACCACCACCTGCTCGAGTGCGGCACTCGTGGAAGACATACTAATATTAAAAGAACTTTGTCCTCTGACGTTGAGCTCCTGGGTTTCAAATCCCACGGAAGAAAACACTAGTGTGCCAGTTTCAGCTACAGAGATGCGAAAGTTTCCTTCTTTATCAGTGGATGTGCCCAACTGGCTGCCTTTGATGCTGACACTAACTCCTGCAAGTGCTTCTCCCGTGGAGGAAGTTACCTTGCCGGTGATGGTAGTATCTAAAACAGTTGCAGTTAAATTTTTTGCCGAGGCGGTGGTACTAGTAATAAAACCGAGACTAATAACCAGCAATAAATAAAGCATGTTTTCAATAACAATTCGCCTTGAAAAAGGATGAGGCAGGTGGTGTTTTTTCATACGTTCATTAGATTTTGACAAGTGAGGAAGGAGACACTTGCAGCAGCAAGCGATTAGAATTGTACGGCAATGATTTTTTTTCGGTGCAATACGTAAGCCATCCATAGGTGGCTGTTAAGGTTTGAAAGAGATAACCTGTTTTATAGGAGAGCGCTATTCAGGGGCTTTTGCTGCGTGGCCGCGTATTTAAAAACCAAGCTTGTTTGGCGCTTGAACGAATATGAGCCCAAGGTTTAGAACTGATAGGTTTGGGAACAGGCTGCATGCGTTGGATTAGGCCGCTGTCTGAAAACTTAGACACTGCCTGAAAACCTGGATACTGTCTGAAACCTGGACCCTGTCTGAAACCTATAAGGTTTGCGTTTAAACGAATATGAACAAGAGTTCCAAACCTTATAGGTTTGCGAACACGCTGCATTAGTTAGAATAGGCCTTTGCCTAAAAACTTAAACCCTGCCTGAAACCTATAAGGTTTGCGTTTAAACGAACTTGAACACGAGCTCCAAACCTTATAGGTTTGCGAACACGCTGCATTAGTTAGAATAGGCCTTTGCCTGAAAACTTAAACCCTGCCTGAAAACCTATAAGGTTTGCTTTGAAACGGCCATGAACACGAGCTCCAAACCTTATAGGTTTGGGAACACGCTGCATTAGTTAGGATAGGCCTTTGCCTAAAAACTTAAACCCTGCCTGAAAACCTATAAGGTTTGCTTTGAATCGGCCATGAACACGAGCTCCAAACCTTATAGGTTTGCGAACACGCTGCATGAGTCAAACCAGCCCGCTGCCTGAAAACTGAGACTCTGTCTGAAACCTATAAGGTTTGCTTTGAAACGAACGTCACCCCGAGTTCCAAACCTTATAGGTTTGTGGAGAGGCTTAATCAACCAGGTTCCGGCTGCTTTTATCCACTTTCATCTCCTTTAATTAAATATTCAAGAATCAATTGTTATATATATCCCTATTTTTTCTATTTTTGCCATCCTTTCAGCAGCAGTAATGCTCTGAGGGCCTATAGCTCAGTTGGTTAGAGCACCTGACTCATAATCAGGGGGTCGCTGGATCGTGCCCAGCTGGGCCCACAAGCTGGTAAAGGGTTTCAAGAGATTGAGACCCTTTTTCATTTTAGCTCCACAACACATTCACGACACAAAATCGGCCTATTTGATGTAATATTTTAATATTGTGTAATGAAATTTCCTTCAAATTTATACCTCGAATAAACGGCTGAGGAAAAAGAAGAATTTCGCTTACGATAATTAATAGACATGGTGCACTTTAAAGAGTTCCTGATAAAGCTTCAAACGCTGGATATAAAGATCAGTGAAAGAAAGACCTGTTTTGATAGCGAAGAGAAAGTTGCCAGATCCTACGAGATCGTTCATCAAACACCTTATCATAGCCCTGCTTTTACGAATGAACTAAAGGAGATTAGAGAACTCGCGATAACCGATGTTCTCAATTTATCACGGGAACAGATAGATTTTCAGCTGGAACGGTTGAAAAGTTTGAAGGATAAGTTCCATGAGTTCTGGAACAGGTATTACCACGCGCCTTACCCTGTAGGCAGCGAGCACAACCTTAATGTAATTTATAGTCTGCATTTAAATGAACTCTTTATTTGTCCGAGACTTTATTTCATGGATCAGGCCGAGGCTTCCGATTATTTCCTGGATGATCTTGAAAGTACTATCACACACAGGCAAGGGCTTCTGAAGGAATTTGAGGAAACGATTTTAAAAATTATGAACCCAGGCATGC
>JBBPYM010000315.1:0-3628 GCA_038199905.1 Chitinophagales bacterium
AAAAAATTAAGAGAAAACAATTGATTATTTACTAGTTAGAAATCAATCCCATTCATAGTGATTAGAATTCTCCCGTACTTGGACACTGGCTTCTAAAGAAGCGCTATGATAGCTGAAAGCTGATAGCTCATGGTTGATGGTTGATGGTCGATGGTTGACAGCTCGCCCTGGAGTTATCAACAACTTTACCTGGTAAAGGGTTAATTTAGCTATTCTTAATTTGTAATAACTTAAAATAATATTTTATGAACATTTAAGCAATACCAGTCATGTATAGACGCATTCCTGCAATGTGCATCAGTATGTAACCATTGTGCAGCCTCCTGCACCAGGGAATATGATGTTAACATGATGGCCGAATGTATAAGACTTGACATGGAATGTGCTGTGCTATGTTATTCGGCAGCGCAGTTGATGAGTCTCGGAAGTGCTATGGCCAAAGAGATTTGCCTGATCTGCGCAAAGGCGTGTGACGAATGTGCGCAGGAATGTGGCAAACACAAAACTGATCATTGCAAAGCCTGCGCAGTGGCTTGTAAGGCGTGCGCGGAAGAATGTAGAAAAATGGCTGCCTGATTTTAAGAAATAGCCATCAACCAAAAAAGGGTTAAAATATTTCATGTTTTAACCCTTTGTTATTGCGACATCCTCTCATTCGTTAGTTTAGTCAGGGGGTTGAGGGAAGTAACACGGTGATAATTTGCAGATTGAAAGTATTAGTATCAATTGTACAAACGCCTTGGCTCAAAATATTTTTTGCAGTAAAATATGGACAAGGCCGCCGCTAAGATAACCCATAAGTGCTACGAAGGTTATATTACGAACGTACCAAAAGAAATCAACTTTCGCGATACCCATCACGGCAACACCTGCTGCGGATCCAATAATCAAAATGCTTCCACCTGTTCCAGTGCTGTAGGCCAGGAATTCCCAGAGAGAATGATCCACCGGATATTGGCTCAGGGGATACATCGCCTGGCTTGCAGCCATTAGAGGAACATTATCAACTATGGATGATAGAAGTCCGAGGGTCATAGCTATCGCATTCTCATTATGTATCCACTGATCTATCGATGTGGCAAGTGTGGAAAGAATTCCGGTTCTTTCGAGCGCTGCTATACTCAAAAGGATACCGAGAAAAAAAAGAATACTTGGGGTGTCTATCTTTCTTAAAGCATATGCCGGAGATAAATAAAAGCGCTCATTTTCTTCCCTGCCACCGTCCATTAATTCAGTGATGATCCACATAACTGCGAGCCCGATAAGAACACCCATATAAGGCGGGAGGTGGGTCAGCGTCTTGAAAACAGGAACCAGTAATAGAACCAATATGCCGCTGGTTAAAATGATCGTCTTCTGGGTAGATGACAGGTTAGGTCCTTCACGGGTTGCTTCTACTTTAGCTGGCGCAAGCGTACCCTTTATTTTAGGTGATATTAGTAACAGGGGAATAATAAGGCTGACGAGACTTGGTATAAATAGCTGTTTGATTATGTTCAGAGCCGTGATCTGTCCCCCCATCCATAACATAGTTGTCGTTACATCTCCGATCGGCGACCAAGCTCCTCCTGCATTGGCGGCAATTACAATCATACCCACAAAATATAAACGTTCCTTACCATCAGTAACTATTTTTTGAAGCAGTGAAACCATTACAATTGCTGTAGTTAAATTGTCAAGTACCGGTGATAACATAAAAGTGATACCTGAGATGATCCATAAAAGTTTACGCTTATCCCTTTGCGTAATCCGTTGCGTGATGATATCAAACCCGTCATGGGTATCAATAATTTCTACAATAGTCATTGCCCCCATCAGGAAAAAGAGTATCCCGGAAAAGTCCCCCAGGTTTTCCACCAACTGGCCAGTGACTTCTTCCTTATTGTCGGAAAATAATATGTAAATGGTCCAGCATAAAACTCCTGACAGTAAAGCGGGAGCAGTTTTATTAATTTTTAAATAATGTTCAAAAGCAATAGCAGCGTATCCTACAATAAAAGTAATTATCAATAATCCTGTCATAAAATGTTCCCTGTTTTACAATGGTAGCTTTTAAAAATTTGTTGCTTTTACCTTCGGCAAATACCATCAAAGCAAACCTTTATCATCAAAAATAAGCTTGGAATATAATAAAAATTAGCTGAATAATCGTTTATAGATCCGTTTCTAACAAAATCTAATGCCATTTTAATTCGCTTCTAGAAGCACGAGACCTTCATTGCCTTTAAAGACCTATTAGTTCCGGTCTGAGTTAGGACATCGCCAGGTTAACTTTCTGCGGAGTTACTATGAACTGTGTCATCCTGTCTTCTGTTCCCGGAAAACATCTTCCAAAAATACTAGCTTTGGTCTGCGCTAAATCTGCTTATTGCCTGGCATTCCGGTTCTGGTGAACTACCAGTTTAGTGTCTCTATCCATATTCCTATGTTTAAAAACATCCTTACAAATTCTAAGATCTCCTTCAGGATGGCATTTTGGATGCTGAAAGCTTTTTAGCGAGTTTACCGATCGTCAGACCCTGTACCACGATGCTAAAGACCACAACTATGTAAGTTGTTGAAACAATAATGCTCCTGTATTCTCCTTTCGGCAAGGATAGTGCTAATGCAACAGAGATACCACCTCGCAGGCCTCCCCAGGTGAGGATAGGCACCAGGTTTCGTTCAAAGGATCTTCTTATTGACAGTATCAATGTTGGCAGGAACACTGATATCAAACGCGCAAACAGTACCACTACAATAGATATTATTCCAATCCAGATCGTTTGAAATCCGAATGACAGCACGATCATTTCAAAACCGATCAGCATAAAAAGCAGGGCATTTAAAATTTCATCGATAAGCTCCCAGAATTTATTCAGATAATCTTTTGTTACGTCAGACATGGCTTCGCGCTTTCCTTTGTTGCCTGTAATAATGCCCGCGACTACCATTGCAAGCGGTCCGGAAACATGTATCATACTTGCAAGTAGATAACCACCCATGACGAGGGCAATTGTAATAAGAACCTCTACCTGGTAGTTATCGATCGACTTTAACAAGTAAAACCCGGCATAACCAAGCACCGCACCAAAAATCAGTCCTCCACCTGCTTCCTCCACGAACAACAGGGAAATTTGGCTCACCGCCATCTGATCTGTTCCCATCGTAGCTATCTCCAGCAAACTGATAAAAATTACTACCCCTACCCCATCATTAAAAAGCGACTCACCGGAGATCTTTGTTTCGAGTGACGATGGTATCTTTGCTTCCTTCAATATTCCAAGAACAGCAATTGGGTCTGTTGGTGATAGCAGCGATCCCAGTAGTAAACAATAGATATAAGGGATGGCCAATCCAAAAAGCGGAAATACAAAGTACATGCAGGCGGCTATCACCAAGGTGGATAATACCACGCCAACAGTGGCATACGTGGCAATTGGTATGATCTCTTTTTTTAGCTTCTGAAAATCCACATGTATCGCACCGGCAAACAACAAAAAACTTAACATCACCCGCATCAACAGCGTCTCAAAATCAAGCGAATCGATGATAGCCATGGGTTTTTCAATGATCTCAGGATATAGTTTTCCGAGCCCTATCAGTAGTAAAGAACAGAATAAAGAAATCAACATCACGCCGATAGTTG
>JBBPYM010000316.1:0-2564 GCA_038199905.1 Chitinophagales bacterium
TTGTTATAGAAGCCAAAGATGACAATGATGACCTATTTAAAAATGAGGCAGCAGATTTACTTTTTCATTATTTGATTCTGCTTCAGGCGAAAGGCTTTAAGCTTAATGACATTATTGAAGTTTTAAAATCAAGACATGCTGGATTGTCTGCGCAATAAAAAAGCGCTAATGTCGTTGTCAAAGGGTAATCTATTTTTTCTCCTATTTAGTTCAATTAAATCAATCATTGGCGTTGTTTTTGAGTGGATAATGCATCCGCTGAACTGTGATTTTAATATATCTATACCTGAATGACCAAAGTCTTTTATTTTTTTTATTTACTATTCTTTAGCCAGGTGTTAATGGCTCAATCCCCGGATTTTTCTGTTTCAAGCGATGATGGATTATATTGTAATCCCTCCAGGGTTTCTTTTACTTCTACAGTTTCCGGCTCGCCTGTGGGTTATATCTGGACCTTTGGAAATGGAACCGTCAGTAACAGTAAAGATCCGACCACCACCTATACCGGGGCAGGAACTTTCAATGTAACATTATTGGTTATTTATTCACGGAATACTTCCCAGGTGACGAAATCAATCACCATTCATCCGGCAGTGACCGCTACGATAGGATTGGATAGAAATTTTATTTGTACGCCCGGCGAAATAAACTTTACATCTTCTGCCTCTGCGGCTTCTCCTACTTATGAATGGAATTTTGGTGATGGTTCAGGAATTGAAACAACAACGAATGGAATTATCAGTCATCGTTTTAATGATATGGGCACATATAATGTTTCTTTAAAAGCAATTTCAGAAGCAGGTTGTAGTGTTACGAAAACTACTTCAGTAAGGATGGCTCCAATTTCTATTTCGGGAAGTGTGTCGAAAGATTCAGGATGTATTCCCGCAACCACCCGCTTAACTGCTTCTCCTTCTATTCCAAAAAATAGTATTGTGGCCGGTTATGAATGGGATTTTAATGACGGGACACCAAATGCTACAACAACAGCCGGTGCTATTAACCATACCTATGCTAACACGGGAAGTTTTCGCCCAAAGGTGAAAGTGACAACCAGTGAAGGTTGTGAAACCACATTACCCTATAAAACTCTTGGCTTTGGGATTCCTCCGACAAATCATGTTGCATCTGCGGAAAAGGATGTGATCTGTGGTTCAGACTCTGCTGTGTTTAATGCAAAAGCGACGAATGCCAATAGTTATTTTTGGGAGTTTGGTGATGGGAAAACGCAGTATGTAAGAGGAAACCAGGTAAAACATAAGTACACAACACTTGGTGTGAAAACAGTCACTGTTACTCCGCAGTTTAATAAATGCCAGGGAACGCCTATTACATTTGATATAGAAATAGTGGGAGTAATAGCTGGTTTTAGCTATGCAAATACCTGTGCTGATCAAAAGACGTTTAGTTTTAAAAACAGTAGCCAGGGAAATCTTTCAACGATTCTTTGGAATTTTGGAGATGGAAGCCCGGAAATTGATACACGCGATGTAATTCACACATTTCCTGTGTCGGGAACTTTCCGTACCAGTCTTTTGGTAGAAGATGATATTACGGGATGTACAGACACGTACGAGCCAACATTATATACTGCCAATTCAAAACTGATCAATGAGGATACGTCCATTTGCAGGCTTTCTACAAGTACATTTAAAATTGAAGATAATTTTGCCGGTTCCATCGCAAAATATACCTGGCATGTAGCGGGTGAAGTGATAGGCCCTCTCGGTGAAGAAACTCATTCATTGAAGGTGACAAAAATGGGATCATTTAATAATTATGTAATCATAAACAGGGGAACACAATATTGTAATGATACAGTTTACTTAGGTCATCCATACGTGGTACGCGGACCGGACCTGGCGTTCACAGCTCCTGTTGCACTTTGTTTTGGTAATCCTTACCAGGTATTGAATACTTCTAAACCTGCCCGGCCACAGGATTCGGTGTTAATTTGGCATTGGAATTTTGGTGTAGATTCGGTGAACGATTCTACCTATCAACCGAAACCTTATGATTTCACAAGAGCCGGAACATTTCGTGTAAAACTTGAAGCGACAGATATTAAAGGATGTACTGATAGCCTGATAAAAAATATCCGGGTAAATGCATTGCCCTTTCTTTTCGTAATACCACAAACAGATACATTATGTTCCGGTGAAACGGCTGAACTGATCGCGTTTAATGCAGGTGTGCTGGATTGGAAATCTACCGCAACGATTCCATGCATGGATTGTGATACAATAGTAGTAGCGCCAACCATGAATTCTACGTTTATAGCCACTGCTACCAGTACGGCAGGATGTACGCAATCGGATACGATTTTAATAAAAGTTTTTGCTCCTTTTACGGCAACGCCTTCTGATAGAAATCCATATATCTGTTTGAATGAGAGTGTGGCCATCAGTATGAGTCCGCCGGATAAAATAGTAGAATGGAAGCCTGCTACAGGTATTTCTGATCCTCAGGCATATGATGTAAATGTCAAACCCGGGGAAACAACCACTTATACCGTAACAATGAAGGATTCGGTCGGCTGTTTTAGCAGCACGGCAGATGTAAAA
>JBBPYM010000317.1:0-7530 GCA_038199905.1 Chitinophagales bacterium
AACGCCAAAGTCTGCTTCCCTGATCACTTTTAATTCATTGTATGCTCCAACTTGTATCATGAAAGTAAATTTTATTCCTGACGACAATTAAATTTGGTTTAAAGATACGATTATCAATGTTGGCTGCCATATGATTTCACCGGTAGCTAACGCGGAACCCAGCTACTATTGACCGGTCATGAACCTCAAACATTATTGCGAAATAGGGATGGATGGCTTCGCATTGGAATAGCAACGATACTGTTTTCCAACACCTGCGTTAGAAACGGGTGAATACGGAAATGATGTATTTACGATATGCAAACTGTACTGGAAATAAGTTTCGATCAATTATAATTCCAGGATGCTATCCCAGATATCTTTTGATACAGGCACACCATGCTCGATATTCTTTCGCCTGGTGTCCAATACTCTTTCACCCGGGTATAGAATTTTCTCGCTTGCATCTTGTGGAACAGACTGATGATAATCTTCCAGTATTTGTTGGATGGCAGATGAAATGGTTTTGTAATTATGTAAATGTGTTGGGTCTATTGCTACAAAAACTTGTGACACAGCATATTCTGTACCTTTTGCTGTTACCTGGCTTGTTGAATTACCACCTGACAATACTGTTGCAAGAACATCCAACAAAAACGATAATCCTGCACCCTTCCAATAGCCGATCGGTAATACCCTTTGCGATTCCAGAATTGCCGAAGGATCATTGGTCAGTTTACCATCTTTATCATAACCACCCTGAACCGGAAGAGGTTGTTTTTTTATTTTATATAATTCCAGCGCCCCATAGGAGTACTGAGACATAGCCATATCCAGTACGATTGCTTCCCTTTCATAGGGAACTGCAAAGACCAATGGATTATTTCCAAGCTTAGCATCTATAGCGCCCCAGGCCGGCATATTGGCGATGGTGTTGGTCCAGCCAATAAAGATGCACCCCTTTTTCGCAGCCTGCCAGCCATAAAATCCACCTCGCATCCAATGATTGGTATTGCACATCGAAACACAACCGATGCCATTTTCTTTTGCCAGTTGAGTTGCCCTGTTAGTGGCAAATATCGCGTTTAACGGACCCGGACCCAGGTTGCCATCCCATTGTTCTAAACCACCAAAACCACCAGTACGGGTCGGCTCCGCATCCGGTATCACCAACCCAACTTTTGTGTACTCAACAAATCTGGGAAAACGGTTAACCCCATGTGTGTACACCCCGTCTACACTATTCTCCGTAAATACATCAGCACAGGCCAGCGCCTTCTCTCTTGTAAAGCCAATTTTTTCGAGAATCTTTAAAAACGTTTCCTGCATTTCTGCGGCAGGCACTTTTATCATTTCGATATTTTTAGACGCTTCTCCCATTTTAAAAATTTTTTATATTGAACCGCTTAATTTCCTGGCCGCTGTTAACTGAAAAATAATAAACGGTAAATTTATATTAAAAGTCAGGTCATTTGCCATAAGTTTCCGTGGAAGAATTAAAGTGCGCATATAATTATCGCTGAAGTTGACTACTCAAGGATTTATTTTGAATATTAACGTAAATTGTCACATGAAAAAAATAATTATAAGCTGCTTAATTTTTCTTGCGTGTTTTACAGTCGCCACTGTCAACGCTACTGCGCAACGGAAAGCCGCCACACTTAATCATATTGCATTGTATGTGGTAGATCTTAAAAAAAGCACTGAATATTACAGGGATATTGTCCAAATAGACACTATCCCGGAACCATTTCATGATGGCAGGCATACCTGGTTCACGGTGGGACCGCACAGCCAGTTACACCTTATTCAAGGTGCCAAGGAAGGCGGCGTGCATGATAAGAACACACATCTTTGTTTCACCGTTCAGTCAATAGAAGCGGTTATCGAAAGACTTGAAAAAGCCAATATCCCCTACGAAAACTGGGCAGGCACCGGCAAAACACCGACTATTCGCGTAGACGGAGTTAAACAAATCTATTTCCAGGATCCGGATGGCTATTGGATCGAGATAAATAACGACAAATACTGACTATTGCAAGACCTTCTCATGGTTGAGCTTGCCACCATCATATTAAAGTTTGAGGAAAAAGGCGACAAAACCGGCTGGACTTACATAGAGATCCCTGCTGATATTGCCCAGCAGCTGAAACCCGGCAATAAAAAATCTTTCAAAGTAAAAGGACAGCTCGATGAATATAAAATTACGGGCGTTACCCTCCTGCCAATGGGAGGCGGTTCGTTCATTATGGCCTTGAATGCTACCATCAGAAAAAATATACATAAAGGAAAGGGAGCGATGGTGAAATTGCGACTGTTGGAAGATACAAAGCCATATGTTATCCCCGGGTGGCTCAATGAGTGCCTGGATGATGAACCTAAGGCCCGGGAGCGTTTTTACAAGTTGCCAAAATCTCACCAGAACTACTATATCAAATGGATAGAAAGCGCTAAAACTGAACAAACACGCACCAAACGTATCAGCCAGACAATTGAATCGCTGTTGATAGGTACTGACTTCGGAGAAATGATACGCATGAATCGTGATAAGTAGATTTTTAACCAAATATCACCGTTGATAGTACCTGGCGTTGACACTACTTTATACCCGTGAACTTTCCCTTAAACTTAAAACAAACCGTGGTTCCTGTTTGAAAGTTTGCGCTCACATCAATTGATCCTTCCTCTGCATTTTTGTACGAAAAATCTACTTCCAGGTTCCTGCTAACCGTTGGATCTACAACCACCAAAAACTTCATCAAATCTGCCCTGGAGAGCAACAGGGAATTTCCGGTTATCTTTTCCGCAATTTCTTTTACCATCTGCATCATACAAACGCCAGGCACTACCGGCATGCCTGGAAAATGGCCGCTAAATATTACGTGATCAGCGTTGAGTGCTAACATAAGTTTCACCGGGGAGTTAACTGAGTCCATTGAAAGAACCTTATAAAAATCGTCTTGTAACATTATCTCTCCAATCTTTTTAAGCCGATATTAAAGTTAAAATTTTTGTGCGTGATACCGATTGTATCCGGAACGCCGTTGAAATAATTCTGCATGATAGCGTGCACTTTTATTTTCCTTCCTGACGCCTTTTCAATTCTTAGCAATTCCTTACATCCATCACCAGTTATATAACTGTTGATTTCTTTACCATCCGGAAACATAAAATAAGTTTGCCCATTCGCCCTTTTTATTTGTCCATTAGCATGGGATAGGTTACGCATCATCACCAGTTCAAAATCTTTTCGGAGGGTTCTGATCACTGCTTTTTTATTCATCTGTTTTACGATAGCATAAACTTTAAATTCACCTGCCCGCGAAAAGCCAAAATCAAAAAACTTAAAACCCATCTCATTAGAAAATACCATCCGGATACTGCTGTCTGGCATTGTTTTAATCAACAATAATCCGCTTAGGTGTTTTCCCACAATGTTCACCTGTGTATTGTATAAAACCGATTTGAATATAGGTTTGAATTTGTTTATACAGGTTACATCACCCGTACTTACCTGCAGGGTTTTGTAAGGTGATGAACAAGCCATGCACAAAAGCAAATTAACGAATAGCAAATAGCGCATCTGGAATGATAACGTTCAGTTCTTTGTTGGTAAAATTAATAATGGTGTTGTCTCCGGAGAGTTCCTGCATTTCTATTTTCTCTACAGAATAGTCCCTTTTTCCAACCACCACATTTATCGTTTTAAAATATTCTTTAAGTCCTTTGGATAATGGTGATAACTCTACCAGGTAGGATTTGTTATTCTCAAAAACCTTCACTTTAAAATCTGGATTTGTAAGCATGGTGCCTTGTACGCAGTCAACAGTAATTTTATTGATTTGCTGAAACAGCTTGTTGGATTTTGTTGAGATCGTATTCTCCTTCTGCCCGTCTTTTACATACACATTACTTTTATTAATAATCATAAGGTATTTAAAGGGCTGGTTATATTCCATCCGCACGAGGTTATCTTTTTTAAACCAGAATTTACCCCTGGAAACGATTTTTTCAGAAAGCATGCTCAGGTTTTTTTCCTGTTGAAAATCGCTCCGGATGCTTGTTGTTTTTTGCGCAGCAGTAGTGAATTGCTGTTTAAATCCGCTGAGGTCTGTTAACGGCTTGTAACCGGCATACTGTGCCTGAAGTGAAAACGCAGCCACAATTATCGACAGTATGAGAAAAACTTTTCTAAGCATAAGCTTTTAATTTGAGCATTTGATCTAACCTTACAATTTTATAACCGCTTTCTACAACCTGTTGAAGAAACATGGGTAAGATGGCAAGCGTTGTTTTGCTGGTATCATGAAAAAGCACGATAGCACCAGGTTTGACAGCTTTCAAAACCTTTGTTAATAATTTTGTTTCATCATTGATAACGGTGTCCATGGACCGTATGTTCCAGCCAACCGGTGTATAGTTTCCTCGAGAGATCGCCGTTCCCAGGTTAGGGTTTGTTACCCCGTAAGGTGGCCGGAACAGGAGCGGTCTCAGCCCGGTTACTTCTTCCGTTGCCTGGCTCATTTGTTCCAGGTCCGCGTACATTCTTTTTGAAGAGAACAGGTCGAACCAAAAATGGTGAGAATAACTATGGTTTCCTATCAGGTGTCCGTCAGCGTGTATTTTCGCCAGCAGGTGTTCATTACCTGCTATGCGGTTGCCAATGCAAAAGAAAGCAGCTTTTACATTGTACTCACCCAGCAAATTTATGATCTGTGGTGTGTAAGATGTTGCGGGACCATCATCAAAGCTTATTGCGATTTCTTTAACATCGGTATCGGCAGAGCAAATTACTTTGAAAAAAAAATTTGATCCTACAAAGTAACTGCCGTAAAAAAGAATTAGGGAATACACAAAAAACAGGAGCGCATAAACGTACCATGAGATCCCATACATCAACTGATATCCAACGGTGGCCAGCAGGAGGACAATGAAAAGAATTTTGGTATTCCTGAAATTCAAGACGCGCTTATTATTAAGAACAATGAATGATGTACCTGCAGGTAATGATTGTATAGGAGGATCCTTTTTACTTTTTCCTCTCCGTTAAGTAATTTGCTAATAGCGGCCGGTACAACACCTGTTTTGATAATATTCGCCGCCACCCACAAGGCAAACGACGTTGAAGTTGGGTATTCACCACATAAATGTTTGTAGCTGCCCTGTTTTATCTCACTAAATAAAGACCCTTCAAGTTTGTTATAAATTTCATCACCATACCTATCGCCATTTCGGCCGGTAATTACTAAGTCTATGTCGGCAACAGTTAACGATTGCGCATTAAGGAAAGACAGGATCTTCTCCTGAATCGCGTTATTATCCTTAGGTTTATAAAATGTGGTCATCGCATCAAGCACCGCATAATCTGTTGATGAAGGCTCACGGGAAAGCACAAAGAATGCTGCGCCTTCGCCTGCTATGGTGCCTTTTGAATTATTATTGTAAAGATCCAGGTTTGAACGAAAATTGTTTTTATACAAACCAAACCTGCTTAAAATATCATAACTGTAGCTGGTGATCTCATCAACGGCACCGACCAATATATTGTCTGCTTCATTCTCTTTAATTAAAAGAATTGCATCCAGTAACGCGGTTTCAAAAGAGAAGCCACGGTGCACAAAGGTATTATTGTATTGGTTGCAGGCAAGTATAAGCGCAATCTGCGCGCCAATGGTATTGTGGGTAGATTGAATAAAAGCAGTTGGCGTAAGAAGTTCCTCGTTATTCTCAACCATTTTCTTGAGAAATATTCCAGTGTCTTCGAGGCAGCCATAGGCGGTGCCAGTGATGATGGCTCCCGGTTGTGTAAGTGATGCCTCCTGCAAACATTCCAGTGCAGCAGCAACACCCATCTTAATAATGCGGCTCATCCTCCTGATCCATTTTATTTCTATCAGTTCTTTATAATCCGGTTCAGCACAGCTTAACCGGTTGCCCTGGTATTCAAGAATATTTGTAAGAAATGCAGGGTGACCGAATGACTGTTGGGGTGATATGCTGCCGGTGGCGCGGATATACGTTTTCATTTTAGTCTTTGGATAAAATGAGTGAAGTACAGTTTCCGCCGAAACCAAAAGAATTGGATAGCACATTCCTTACCTGTACATTTCTGCTAAAGGTCGTTTCAGGAATTAAGGGAAGGTCCTTTATCGGTTCTTCCAACCGGAGGTTAGGATAGATTATTCCATGTTTAATAGCAAGGGCGGAAAAAACAGCCTCAATACCACCGCATGCTCCCAGTGTATGTCCGGTGAAAGATTTGGTAGAGCTGATTTGGGGATATGAAGAGGCAAAAAGTTTCGTAATGGCTGTGCCTTCCGCCTGATCATTGTTTTGTGTGCCGGTACCATGAAGATTTATATAGTCAATGTCTGCCGGTTGAAGTCCTGCTTTTTCCAGCGCGCCTTTCATAGCCAGTAAAGAGCCGGTTCCATCGGGAGAAGAAGCTGTTTGGTGATATGCGTCATTGGCGTTGCAGTACCCACTTAACACGCAGTAAGGCTTGTTTCGCAGGGTTGCAGCCACGCGGTCTGAAACAAGCACCACGTAACCCGCACCTTCACCCAGATTAAGGCCCTTCCTGTTTTCGTCAAAAGGTTTACAAAAATTATGGTCAAGTATCATTAGCGTATTAAAACCATTAAGTGTGAACCGGGTAAGTGCATCTGTTCCGCCTGCTACTACAACATCCAGCATGCCATGCTTAATTAGCCTGGCACCAAAGAAAATCGCGTTAGCTGACGATGAACAGGCTGTGCTGATGGTAGTAACATATCTGGTGAGAGCCAGCTGATCAGCTACCAATTCAGTGATGCTTCCACATTCATGAAACAGTACATCTCTCAGCCTTCCTTTCTGTTTATTTGAAAGAAAAGCGGGGAAAAACGATTCCGTTTTGTCCATGCCACCGACCGTGTTGGCAGAAATAAAACCAGTGCGCAGTTTTTCTATTCCGGGGATAGCGGCATCATCCAAAGCCTCCCTCGCTGCCAGCATGCTGAGCAACGCGGTCCTGCTTAACATTGGTGACATTCGCGCTTTTAAGGCAAGCTCTTTATTGTTTAGTTTAACTTCGGCAACAGGAATCTTAGTACGATGGATCGTATCAAGCAACCTAATATCACCGATGCCCGCGGTTCCCTTTTCAAGCGCAGACAGACATTCGGCTACATTGTTTCCAATAGCCGAGATCACGCCAACGCCTGCAATGGATACCTTGCTCCTCATATTAAACTTGCTGTGCCTGGTGGGCAGTTATATACTCCGCCATTGTTCTCACCGAGCGAAACACTTTCGGTCCATCTTCTGCGTTAGAAAGTTTTATCCTATACTGCTGTTGCAACAGTACTATCAGCTCAAGGGCATCTATCGAATCTAATCCCAGGCCTTCCACAAAAAGCGGTTGATCGTCACCGATATCGTCGGGTTTTGCATCCTGCAAGTTCAATTGGGCAATGATCTGTGTTTTCAGATCGGCCATTAGTTTATCCATTTTCTAGCTGGTAAATTTTATTAATATTTTCAATTGTAAATGACATATTCTGCGAACGG
>JBBPYM010000318.1:0-6258 GCA_038199905.1 Chitinophagales bacterium
GAGAAAAATGAATTTTATGAAAAAGTAGACGCTTTAAAATACCAGCAGGAAGTAAAACCAACAAATTGGGCTGCGAAACACGCTGGCGAATTGATGAATATAAAATTCCGGTATAAGAATCCAACTGAACTTGTTAGTAAACTGATTGAACATGCTGTTTTGGAAAATACAGGTTTAATAAGAAGCACATCTACTAACTTCCGCTTTGCCGCTGCGGTTGCACAGTTTGGCATGTTGTTACGCAATTCTGAATTCAAACAGTCTTCATCCTATGCAAGCGCATTACAGCTTGCTAAAGATGCAATAGGTAGAGATGTGGAAGGCTACCGGAACGAATTTGTGCAGCTAATAAAGAATGCACAATTACTTGCAACAAAAAACAACAGCAGTCCGGACGACAATGCAGTGATAATCGTTCGTTGATTAAACCAAAAGCCATTGACAATACCCCGCAATTTAACGTTGATAACTTATCCCTACTTAAACGAAGGATGAAACTGGTGCAGGGTTTCTCTCAGGTATTCCCGGTCGAGATGGGTGTAAATTTCCGTGGTGGTGATGCTTTCATGGCCCAGCATTTCCTGTACAGCACGGAGGTCAGCGCCACCTTCAACGAGGTGGGTAGCGAAAGAGTGGCGAAAGGTATGTGGTGAGATGTTTTTAGTGATACCAGCTTTCTTTACCAGGTCTTTTAATAGCAGGAAAATCATTACCCGCGACAGTTTGCTTCCCCGCCGGTTTAGGAACAGGATATCTTCCTGCCCGGGTTTAATGAGCATGTGCTTCCTGATTTCTTTACGATATATTTCGATGTATTTAATGGCTGGTCCGCCGATGGGGACCAGCCTTTCTTTATCTCCTTTGCCAATCACTCTGATAAAATCCATGTCGAGATACAAGCCCGATATCCGAAGATTCACCAATTCACTTACCCTTAATCCGCAGCTATACATTGTTTCTAAAATTGCTTTGTTGCGCCCGCCTTCGGGTTTACTCAGATCTATCGCGGCAATAATGCGTTCAATTTCTTCAAAGTTGAGAATATCAGGTAAGGTGCGTTTTAAAGCGGGTGCCTCTAATAACGAAGTAGGATCGGCACCACTTATATTCTCGATGATGCAGTACTTATAAAAACTTCGGATGCCTGAAATGATCCTGGCCTGCGAGCCTGCAGTCATACCAAGAGTGCCTATCCATTTTACAAAAGATTGAAGATCGGCTAGAGTAAGACTCCCTGGTGTTTTTGCAGTGTCCGAAAGATCTAAGAATTGAGTCAGCTTTTCAATGTCGCGGAGGTAAGCCTCCACGGAATTATCGGATAATGACCGTTCTAACTGCAACCATGCTTTAAATCCTTTCTTGTAAGAGGTCCACATTGCCAGATCTTTTAATTTGCATTGAATTAAATTAGAGAATAACATTACATTGAGACATCTGTTCAAAATTCGTATTTCATGCTCAATGGGGAAATAAGCATTGGTTTATTCACAAGTAAACATCTTCAATTAAAAAGAACTCAGGCTGATCATTGATTCCAAAAGAAATTGATAAAACATCATACTGCACTTTTTTCCAGGCAGGAAAAAGAAAGATAAACTCTTCCGCGGCATTCATCATTTTTTCAATTTTCTTATCATTAACACTTTCCTCAGGGAGCCCAAACCGATGGCTGCGTCGGGTTTTTACTTCAACAAAATGCAGTACATCCTCTTTATTAGCAATGATGTCAATTTCGTAGTACGAGTGCTTCCAGTTAAGATGCATGATGTTATAGCCATGTTCTTCTAAAAAAGTTTGTCCTAAAGCTTCCCCAATTCTACCCAATTCGTTGTGTGATGCCATTTTTGTTTTATTTTGGGGCTTTAAAATCCGATTTAAATGTATACTAAAAATAGCTTATTCAAATTGACCGGCAAAGTTCAGCATTACCAGTGGGGCGGACAATCTTATTTACCGGCACTGCTTAATATTCCCAATATGGAAGGCAACCCATTCGCGGAATACTGGCTGGGGGCTCATGATAATTTTCCTGCCGAAATTGAAGGTGCTGCACCCCAGTATTTGAATGCCTACGTGCAGGAGTATCCATTCGTGTTAGGTTCCCAGGTAGAAAAACAATTCGGTCGCCTGCCTTACCTCCTGAAAGTACTTGACGTAAAAGACATGTTGTCTATCCAGGTACATCCTTCTAAAAAATCAGCGTTGGTTGAGTTTGAAAAAGAGAATGTTGCGGGCATTTCATTACAAGATGCAAAACGAAATTATAAGGATAATAACCATAAACCCGAATTAATGCTTGCGCTGAGTGAGTTCTGGCTACTGCATGGGTTTAAGCCGGAAGCTGGTATCCGGGATACGATCGTTGGTGTAAATGAATTTGAGTTTATGAACGCTTTGTTTGAAGAAGGGGGCTATGAGAAACTTTACCGAACCCTGATGGAAATGGAGCAGCAGCAGGTAAATGATATATTATCTCCGTTGTTAGAACGTATCATTCCGCTGTATAATGAGGGACTGCTGCAAAAAGATGATGCGAACTTTTGGGCAGCGAGAGCGGCAATGACTTTTAACCAGCCAGGAATAATAGACAGGGGTGTCTTTTCAGTGTACCTCCTTAACCTGGTGAATCTCGCTGCGGAGGAAGCCATCTTCCAGGATGCGGGTGTTTTACACGCTTACCTGGAAGGACAAAACATGGAGATTATGGCCAATTCAGATAACGTGTTGAGAGGTGGACTTACTCCCAAGCACGTAGACGTACCGGAACTGATGAAACATGTAAACTTTATAGCAACAGTTCCGGATATAATTAAAGGCGCTAAAACCGGTGAGTACGAGGAAGTGTACTTTTCACCGGCAAAGGATTTTCAATTATCGAGGCTCTCTTTGCCAACAGATCAAACAGCGGTCGTTACCTGTAACAGCACGGAAATTTATTTTTTGTTCGCCGGAACTGTTGAAATGAAGGAAAGAGACAGAGAACCTGTAACCCTGAACAGGGGAGAGGCGGCGGTGGGCTTCGCAGGAGCATCAATTGCTGTAATCAGCCGGGAAGAAGCGGTGCTGTTTCGTGCAACTGTTCCTGCTCAATCCTGACTCTCACAATAGTATCAAAATTACAATTGGGATCCTTTTTGCCAGCTACTGGAAGGTAGTTAATTCTTTGAAAGCTGAAATTAAAGCTATAATGCGCTATTTTTGCATTCTATTTTAAATTTATGAAACTTAATAAGTCAATTATCTGGTCACTGGTAGCATTAATCATAGTCGCAGCCGTTTACAGGATCATCCCCAACAGACCCTACGGTTTTGCTCCGCATATTGCAATGGCTCTTTTTGCAGGTGTAATGATAAAGGATAAGAGATGGGCATTTGCATTGCCTGTATTCTCGATATTTCTTTCCGATCTTTTATACGAACTATTATATTTAAACGGCTTAACCGACATGCGAGGTTTCTATGACGGCCAGCTAACAAATTATTTATTATTCATCGGTATCACCTGTATAGGATTTTTAATGAAGAAGGTTACCCCTGTTAAGATAGCCGCATATTCTTTTATCACCGCAACCGCGTTCTTCCTCGCCTCCAATTTTGTAGTGTGGATAAATGGCGGAGGGTTAAGTCGCCCCCTTACTTTTGGTGGACTGCTTCAATGTTACACCGACGCGTTACCTTTTTACCGTGGAAGTTTGGAAGCAACGGCCGTTTTTAGCGTTATTCTCTTCGGTGGTTACTACCTCTTGAACAAGCCGGCTTTACAAACCCGCCCACTCTAATTCTTCGATTTCGTTGTTTTTCGCCCCAAAAAGCTTCCCAGTATCCAGTCCTTAGCTGTGCAAGATTTTTTTTAACCACAAGGCACACAAGGGAGGCACAAAGGGCACTATGGCACCCTAATGAGTTCCGAAAATTATTTTTGGTGAACGGCGGTTGATCGTCAGTAGTTAGGTTGTCCTCGTGTACCTAGTGCCTTCTTTGTGCTCCTAGTGGTTAAAAAAAGGTTAAGCCAAAAGTTTACTATGATCCAGTCCGTATCTGTGCGGGATTTTTTTTAACCACAAGGCACACAAGGGAGGCACAAAGGACACTATGGCACCCTAATGAGTTCCGAAAAATATTTTTGGTGAACGGCGGTTGATCGTCAGTAGTTAGGTTCTCCTAGTGTACCTAGTGCCTTCTTGGTGCTCCTAGTGGTTAAAAAAAACTCATGCAAAAAGCTCCTAAAGATCCAGTCAGCATCTGTGCGGGCTTCTTTTTAACCACAAGGCACACAACGGAGGCACAAAGGACACTATGGCACCCTAATGATTTTCGGAAATGCAAATGTAGATGGCCAACTTAAAACGCTTCTGATTTCAAGATTAAAAGCCGGTAATATTATTGAGCTGCTTCCTGGCCGTTAAAATCGAACACCAGTCCTAAACGCAGTGTGTTTGATAATGGGTTTTGGTTGATACCGCTGCCTGAGGGTATGATGTATGAAAAATTCATCCCGAATACATTATACTTCAACCCGAAACCCAGGGTGAAATATTTACGGTTGCCTTTAGTTTTGTCCTCGTAAAAATAACCGGCACGAAGGGCAAATTGGTTGTTGTACCAATACTCCGCGCCCGCGGATACCTGGAACTCTTTTAACTCTTCCTGGAAACCATCTGGCGCGTCGCCGAAAGAACTTAGCCAACTGCTGATAACAGATTTATCTCGGTATTTCGCTATCAAACCTGAATTGATGCTGTCGTACCCAATGGTTGTAGACGGCACAAGTTGGGGAGGCGTTGGCACGAGCAGTTTGTGCACATCCACAGCGAAAGTTATCTTGTTATTCTCGTCGTATACTTTTGTGTAAGCCGCTCCCAAACCAAGATCAGCGGGTATGTAATCTTTTTGTTTTGCATCGGTAGTGTAACCGATCTTGGTGCCAAGGTTAGATACAACACCGCCGAAACTCCAGCCGCTGCCATCTTCCTGTGGGTTGGTGTAATAAAGGCTGACATCCGCCGCTACCGAACTACCTGCTTTGTATGTTGTTCCGCCAAAATCGCCATTTGCAAGGCTGGAATTAATATACCTTAACGCTATGCCAAGGGCCATCTTTTCTGAAAGCTTGCGGCTGTATCCACCATCTATTGAAAATTCCCGGGGGCGATAGGTACTTATGTCCTGTCCAAATTCATTGGTAAACTGGATGTTTCCCAAACTAAAATATCGAAGTGATCCGCTGATAGATTCCTGGTCGTTCAGTTTATAATAACCTGCCATGGAAGCTAAATAGACGTCATTTAATCCTAATTTTTTTAACCATGGAGTATAGGTAAGACTAAGCGCGCCTTCGCTGGTGTTAAAAGGCGTTTTTGCCAGGTTCCAGTATCCTGAATTCGCATCGGGAAGGGTTGCAATGCCAACTTCCCCCATTCCACCTGCACGAGCATCGGGAGAGATACGTAAAAAGGGAACGGCTGTAGTTACTACATTAATTCTTTGCTGGGCTTTTACTGTTGTGAGAATGTTTAATAAGAATAAGAAAGCAAGAAGTCTGAAGGTCAATTGTCTCATCTGAATTAATTTATCATTTTAAGGTCATCACCACGAAACGCGGTTCAATTTGTTAAAGCAAATGCTGATCAGCACCAATAGTGGCAAACTGGTACTATCTGCATGTCGGTAAAGGTATCATATTAAACAAATAATTTTCCAGGGCTTAAGAAAGGGTATGAATAGAAACAACTACTGTATCACCATTTTACCGGATTTTTCAGCCCTGGTACCATTTGAAGTGGTGATCCTGAGTCTGAAAATATATATTCCGCCCAGCACATGGGCGCCAAAATCGTCTTTACGGTCCCAGTCAATGTCACTTGAACGATTTCTCCCTGTATTTATTGTTCGTTTTATAGATTTTACAAGCTGACCAGAACCGGTATAAATGCTTATCAATACCTCCGCATCCTGGATCGCCAGGTTGTGTTCAAAACGGAAGGTAGTTTTTAAATTGAAAGGGTTGGGAAAGTTAAGAACACGCATAATCGAGAGCGGTTTCTTAGCTACCATAAAAGTAGTTGTGAATTCACTGGAATTGTTAACAGCGTCCCATGCTTTTATTTTAAGGGTATGTTTTCCTTCCTCCATTAACGGCAGGAAAAACAGAATGATGCCTGACTGGTAGCTGTCTAAAACGGGTTCAAAAAAATCATTCAGTATAAGCACCTTAGCTGGATCGCCGTCGATAGTAACGGTCATATCGTGATCTATCGC
>JBBPYM010000319.1:0-2507 GCA_038199905.1 Chitinophagales bacterium
AATACGGCTTATTCCGGGGAGGAAGGATTCTTGCCAATGACAAGAACCATCACCGGAACACTCAGGCTCGGGTTTTAAAAATCCTTGCGTAATGATCAATTCAAATTAAAAGTCATGATTAAGAAATTCCGATTATATTTTTACAGCGCCTTAATAACAAGCCTCGCATTTTCTACCGGGTGCACCAAGAATTTTGGAGACATAAACACAGATCCAAGTATTGTTGTTAATCCCGACATCAAGTACCTCTTTACCTACTCCCAGGATCGGATAGTTACGTACCAGGGTGGTGAGTGGGTATGGGAAGGCATGGAACAATTACTTCGCTATTCACAACACGTTACCAGCCAGACTTATGAAGTCACCAGTAATGTAAATCTCCGGTATGGAGCTTTGTTTCAATCCGTATTGCCTAACCTAGTCGAAATAAGAAGGCAGGTTGAAACCAAATCAGATAAAGAGAGATACCAGAAGATGGCTTCTGTTACGTACATCCTGCAGATATTGCAGGGGTTGAAAGTTACCGACATGAATGGTTCTATCCCTTATACAGAAGCCATTAAGGGTAGATACGAAGGAGTTTATAACCCGGTGTACAATAACCAGCAATTATTATTTACAACCTGGCTGGGTCAACTGGATAATATCATCAAAGTGCTCGCGGATGCGTCTATCACCAATCAGGAAACCTATGGCAATTCAGACATCTATTACAAAGGCGACTGGAACAAATGGATCATGCTCGCGAATACGCTCAAATTAAGGATCGCCGCGAGGATGGAAAACCAGGACAAGACGAAAACACAAGCCATCTTCCAGCAGGTAATGCAGGATCCAATCGGACCTATCAGCTCCAATGATGCACAGGTAAAATACCAAAGCACTACTTACAATCCATTCGGAAATGATATTAACTATCGTAGTCCCCGTTATGGCACTACATCCATTGTGAATTTCCTGAAATCAGTAAATGATCCGAGGCTACCGATTTATTTCAGCAAAAATGACCTGGTCGGTACTTTTAAAGACACACTGGCAAAATACAACGCAACATTACCGGCTTTCATAAACGCGAATGATCCACTGGTAATGTACCAGGGTGGTCCGGCAGACTGGACAACTAACCCAACAGTTGCCAGTTACTTCACCAGTTTTTATACGATTACAGGAACGCCTACTAAGTACTTCCTCATGTCGTATATCAACAGGTTGTTTTTTGCGCCAAAATGGAACCGTGCTTTGGGTAATTTTGAAGCAGTGGAAGTTACTTACGCGGAAACATGCTTCCTGATAGCCGAATTTATCGCTAAGGGTTATGGAGGCACAATAAATACAAAGGGTACCATAAACGATTGGTACACCCGTGGTATCACTTCTTCTATCCAGACGATGAACGAGATAGCTGTTTATGCTGCTTCAGGGGCTGCTTACACCACCGAGCCTCAAGGACAGGCGTTGATCGCCGCGTATCTCAATGATGCAAAAGTTAAGTTAGGTGCAGGCAACGACCTCGAAAGAATTTACATCCAGCAGTATCTGAATCTTTACCGGTTGCCGAATGAAGCATTTGTTTTTGTGCGCCGTACGGGATACCCAAAGAGCACGTCCACATATTATGCGCGTGAGCCTTTTAATGAAATCATTCCAAGGCGCTGGTGGACCAAAGATCCGGGAGAAGCTAACCGCACAAACTGGACAAGCGCAATGACTGAAGAAGGGTTTACACCCAATGCACAGGATATGCCAACACTAAGCACCCAAAGGGTTTGGTACGATAAAAAGGCACCGGATTTCGGAAAGGGGAATTAGGAAAGCTGTCAGCTGTCAGCCATCAGCTATCAGCTTTGGGCAGCCATGCGGGGTTGTTTTTTATCAGATATTTTAGCGCATGGACGGTAAACTGCCTCCATGTACTTTTTCCAAGGCCTTATAAGGCACACTAAGTATAACCCAGGGCGTTGCCCTGGGTTATTGCATTGTGGCATAAGCCGCGGCGAAAACGTTTATTGCAAAGCAAAGCATTTGAAGAATAGAATAGCTCTGAATGGGTGGCATAAACTCATCGGGGCGGTGAGGTTATGCCACCCATTCAGGGTTGAATACAGGTCATCCCAATCCCAGGGCTGAAGCCCTGTGATAATTTATGCCGGGGGTGACTAAAAAGGCTAATAAGAAGTCGGGCTGATGGTGTTTGGTTCCCCTCCTTTTGAAGGCTACCTTTACATCTTTTTTTAATTTATGTTACAAAATCAGCGGCGCCTACATCAATGTCTAAATAACATTTTTGAGGCGCGGCGTTTGTAGGCGCGTGGACAAGAACCGCCCCTACAAACGCCTTCCACGCTCCGTCCCAGCGGGACGGTAGGTGGGTAGAAAAATGATCCAATTATAATCTGTGGGGTGACTAAAAAGCCATGGATTCAAATTTTAAAACGCGGGGTCCAACTGTGAGGCTTTGAGAAAGCCTCACAGGTTTGAAATAAGGGCAGCTTCCCCTCTGTCAAAAC
>JBBPYM010000320.1:0-4160 GCA_038199905.1 Chitinophagales bacterium
CAACCCCGGCAATTGCACCGTTACGCTTTGCCATTCTCAAACGCGCAACTTACAGCAGATCTGTCGTGAGGCTGATATAATTGTAGCGGCACTCGGAAAACCGGAATTTATAACTGGCGATATGGTGAAGGACGGTGTAATAATCATTGATGTGGGTATTACACGCGTTGCCGATCCTTCCAAAAAATCGGGCTTTGCACTAAAAGGGGATGTGCACTTTGCGTCAGTTTCTCCTAAATGCAGTTATATTACCCCTGTTCCCCGTGGCGTTGGGCCGATGACCATCGCTGGTCTGATGAAGAATACTTTCAAAGCCTGCGAGGAGTTAAACTAGTGCTAAGTAAACTATGTTTTGGCGCACTAGCTATCGGCTATCAGCTATCAGCCAAAGTTCTCACCGTAAGACTTGCGCAAACATTGTTGTCATTGAGTTTATCCAAAAGAGTTTATATTTTATCCGCACACTAATTTACATATCAGTTGACAGAAGGCATCCCTAGCTGATGGCTGGTAGCCCATGCGTCATTTAATGCTTAACATAACACTAGATTAGTTGAACTAAACGATTTAACTTCCTCCTTCCACGAATATTACGCCCGGAGACAAATATTTTACGAACTTTGCACCGCATGATCGCAAGTATTCAGCAGGTTACTCAAACGCTTCCCGTAATGGAAGCTTTTTACACAATACAGGGTGAGGGATTTCACCAGGGAAAAGCGGCATATTTCATCCGTCTCGGGGGATGTGACGTAGGCTGCGTGTGGTGTGATGTCAAAGACAGTTGGGATGCCAGCCATCACCCGCAGAAAACGCTTACTGAAATCGTATCCACTGCCTCGGGCTACCCTGGTCGGATGGCTGTTGTAACCGGTGGAGAACCACTCATGCATGATTGCTCCTCACTAACCAGGAAACTCCACGAGGCTGGTTTTCAAACCAATGTCGAGACATCCGGCTCCAGCCCGCTCACCGGCAACTGGGACTGGCTCTGCCTTTCACCAAAAAAGTTCAAGAGGCCACTTCCTGAGCTGATGTCATTCGCGAATGAGCTGAAGGTGGTAATATTTAACAAGTCTGATTTTGAATGGGCAGAGAAACATGCAGCACAAGTATCACCAGGCTGCAAACTATACCTGCAGCCAGAATGGACACGAGCATCCGTCATTACTCCCCTGATTATAGACTATATAAAGATGAATCCCCAGTGGGAACTTAGTCTGCAGATTCATAAATACATTAATGTTCCCTGAACAACACGGACAGCCACTGATTATAAAACGTGCTGTTAAAGAATAATCGGGGCAATCGGTCGTTTCTTTCTATTAACTATCTTTCAAATATGAAGTATTGGTGCACCATTATATTTTGTTTCTTCTCCTACTATCTCCATGCGCAGTTAGACCCATCAAAGTTCAATAAAAAAGCAACCCAGGCTTATGCCAAAGCCCTGGAACTGGCGGAGAATGGCGATTACCCAAAAAGCATCAAGGCGCTGCAGGAAGCTGTTAAAATTGAGCCGAAGTTCAGTGATGCATGGCTTTCTATCGCCGGCATGTTTGGAGAACTGAAAAACTATGATGAGGCAGTAGCCAACTATGAAAAAGCGAGATTGGTTGATCCTGAATATTTCAGGGACTACAATCTCCCCTATTCAATAAACCTGGCAGGCAAGGGTGAATTCGTAAAGGCGCTGGCTGCTGTGGAAGAGTTTTTATCATTACCCGACTTGAACGAATCAAGCCGTAAGGCGGGAGAATACAGGAAACGCTGTTTCAGTTTCGCCGTTACCTATGCGCAGACACACAAAAACGCCGGTTACAGGTTTGAGCCCCACAATCTTGGGGATAGCGTCAATACCAAAGACCTTGAATACTTTCCAACCTTAACCATTGATGGCAAACAGCTAATCTTTACACGCAGGGTTAACAGGACAAATGAAGATTTTTTTGGCTCAACGCTGGTGAATGGCCGCTGGCAGCCTGCTAAAGGTCTTACCGGTAACATCAACACCAACCGGAACGAGGCAGCTCAAACCATATCGCAGGATGGGCAATGGTTAATTTTTACCGGTGGCGATTTCCCCGACAGTTACGGAAACTTCGATCTGTACATATCTTTCCTGACCCCCTCCGGCGAATGGAGCAAACCCGAAAATCTCGGTCCTAATATTAACACGGCCTCCTGGGAGTCTTCTCCCTGTTTGTCGCCGGACAAAAAGGATTTGTATTTCGCCAGCGGTCGCGCAGGAGGTTATGGAGGAAGCGATATTTATGTTAGCCATCACCTGCCAAATGGCAAGTGGAGCGAAGCCGTTAACCTCGGACCAGAAATAAATACGGCGGGCGATGAGAGCTGCCCTTTTATACATGCAGATAATCAAACCTTGTATTTTACCTCTAACGGTCACCCCGGTTATGGTGGAGACGATCTCTACCTCGTGCACAAGGGTCCGAAAGGCACCTGGAGCCAGGCTGAAAACCTTGGCTACCCAATTAACACGATCGAAAAGGAAGGAACCATGATTGTTACGGCTGATGGGGGCACTGCTTATTTTGCCAGCGAAAGAAATGATACCCGTGGCGGTCTGGACCTGTATACTTTCGAATTACGAAGCGATGTAAGACCCATAAAAACATTGTGGGTAAAAGGCAAAGTGTTTGACAAAAAAACAACCAAAGGGCTGCCGTCATCCGTTGAGCTCACCGACCTTTTAACCAGGGAACTTGTAAGTAAAGTACAGACAGACGAAACCGGAAATTATTTAATCACTTTACCGGTAGGAAGGGATTACGCTTTCAACGTTAACAGGCGTGGATACCTGTTTTATTCGGAGAACTTTTCACTCAGCCAGAAAGGACCCGATTCAACTTATGCCATCGAAATACCACTTCAACCTATAGAAGCCAACGCGCTCATTGTTCTAAAAAACATATTTTTTGATGTAAACAAGTTTGAACTTAAATCATCCTCGCAGGTGGAGCTGGAGTCGATTGTTTTACTGATGAAAGAAAATCCAATATTGCGCATTCAAATCAATGGACATACCGATAATGCGGGTACTGCTGCGTCGAACATGAAACTGTCTGATGACCGTGCGCAGTCAGTGATAAACTATCTTTCGTCAAAAGGAGTTGATGCGAAACGGCTTTCATTTAAAGGCTTTGGCGACACGCAACCAACAGCGGATAATAAAACAGAAGAAGGCAGGGCACAGAACAGGAGAACGGAATTGAAGGTGATATCCAATTAGCTATCAGCGATCAGCTATCAGCTATCAGCTATCAGCCGATGGCTACTTAGCAGGGCAATTTTTTTCTGTCTCTTTCTCTCTACATAGTCATTTTTAAAGCAATTTTTACAGTGATTTTCCGCAATTATTTGCGGAATTTTTTTTTAAATTAACGCCTGTTTTAATAAATCATACCAGACAGATGTTGAACGAGCTTTTATGCAGGATAGCTTTAACTATGGTGCCTAATGTTGGGGCAGTACACGCGCGGACGCTCATTGATCAATATGGTGATGCCTGTGCTGTTTTTAAGTCAAAGAAATCATTGCTTGAAAAAACGGAAGGTATTGGTTATGTGAGGGCAAAAAGTATAAAAAGTTTTACCGATTTTAACAGGGCCGAGGAGGAGAGTGCTTTTATTCAAAAATACAAGATACAGCCGCTATTCCTCACAGATGAAAAGTACCCACGGAGATTCCTGAATTGTTATGATCCCCCAACAATGGTGTACTACAAGGGTACCGCCAACCTTAACAGCAGCAAAATGCTTGCAATAGTAGGAACCCGGATAAACACCGATTATGGTAAACAGGTAACAGAGCAACTGGTAAAAGATTTATCAATTCATGACGTGGTGATTGTTAGTGGACTTGCATTTGGTATTGATGCCATTGCCCACAAAACAGCTTTGCAATATGGAATAGCCACAGTTGGTGTAGTAGGGCATGGGCTTGATACTATTTATCCCAGTCAGCATACGGCGCTTGCAAAAGAAATGATATTGCAAGGCGGACTGCTCACAGAATTCATGAGTAAAACCAAACCCGACAAACATCATTTCCCAATTCGCAACCGTGTTGTTGCAGGAATTACGGACGCCACCATTGTTGTTGAAACCAGCATTAAAGGCGGCAGTATGATTACCGCA